>CACXYD010000009.1 GCA_902771755.1 uncultured Ruminococcus sp.
CCGCTGATGCTCCTCCGACCCTTCTTCCCGCCCTCCTTCTTCACAAAATGCAACACATACTCGAAAGTCCAGGGAGATTTCCTGTCAAGTTCACGCTTTGCAGGCTCAATTGCGTACTTAATCATCGTCCATTGCATAAGATAATTCGGCATACATTTTCTGTATTCGTTTGATGAACAGCCGTAAACATAGCTTGCAACACCCGCGTAATTCACAAGCAATGCACCCGACAAAACTTTTCCGTCAAGTTTTGCGATACATAGCTTTGCGTTGCCGTGAAATGCCTGTAAAAAATTTCTGAAATATTCTTCCGAACGAATTTCAAAGCCGTCACGCCTGCCTGTTTCTTTCATAAGCTCCATAAAATTGTCAAGCTCATCTTCACCGCAGAATTTACACTCAACACCTTTCCTCATTGCAAGGCGGATGTTGTACCGCCATTTTGATTTAAAATTTGCAAAAACTTCATCACACGATTTATCTTTTATGTCAAGCACATAATTTTCTCTGCATTGGGTGTTGTCATATCCTTGCTTTTCACCGTGATAAACAAAGCCGAGGTCAACAAGATTTTTAATCGAGATAAAGTCGGTTTCGTCAATCAGCGGATCGGTTTTGAGTGTGTATGCGTGATATTTTTCTGCAATCAGCTTTATCTGCTCAAATATTTTTCTGACGGTTTTACTGTCGTGAGTGTCGCATACAAAGCCCCTCGGTGCATAAAGCATTGCCGTGTTGAGAATTGGTATTTTCTTTACAAGCACAAGTGTACAGCCGTTGATTTTCCCTCTTTCATCACGAACTGCAATATACTTGGGAATCCACCCCTTTTTGACCTTTGCCCAGTCTGCCGACTGCATAAAGTTTCCGTATTTACTGTTTTTACAAAATTCCTCATACTCTTTAATATCCATAAAAAACAAGCCTTTCGTAAGTGTATCTATACTATACAAAAGGCTTGTTTCTGAAATTGTTCAAAAATGTATCATAGTTGTTTCATCAGCCATAATAACCAATTAGTTCGTTGTTTATTTTGCTGTATTCCAAAAACGGCTGCGAGTAGATGTTGATGCTGAAAGATTCGGGAGTGACATTAACCGACATAGAGTCGGAACTCACACCCCAGTATTTTATGAGTGCATCCGATAACTCCTGCTCATAACTGTCGCTGTAGGGGATAACCGAGTACAGCGGAATTTCGCTCTCGGTAACGCTGTCCGTCAGGTAGGTTGTATCAATGTTAAGCTCATAAATCGTAAAGGTTTCCGTGTCAAACAGCATTGTTATGCTTAGTCCGTATTGTGCGCCCTCTTTGGCATAGTTGCATGTTACAAACATAAAATCGGACGAAACGATTACATTACCGTCAAGTGTTCCACGCATTGTAAATTCGTAACCGAGACAGCTGTCAAATGTAAAAAACTGCGGAATGTAGTCTGCAATATTGGAAAATAATTTTGTGTCTTTAAGCGAATTTGCAAGATTGCTTATCGCTTTTTTTGCATAGCTGATTACAGTTTCTGTTTTCGGAGCATTGTTTTGAAGAACCCAAACGGTATCTTCGCTTGAAACGAGTTTCAAAAATTCTCCGCCGCTCAAAGTAGTTATATCGGCGGTAAGTTTAAATGTTTCGGCTGTGTTTCCGACAGAATCCCGATTGTCCGTTACCGAATAATAAAAGCGGGGGAGAAACACAACGGTTGCGACTACGGTCAAGGTAAGCAGAGTGCAGATGATATATTTTGCGGATTTTTTAAGGTTAAATTTCATCTTTAAAATCCTCACTTTCCGCAGAATTATCGGCAAGGCTTACCGTAAAGCTGATGTCCGTACCCTTGCCGACTTTACTGACAATTTCAAGAGTTGAGCCGTGAAGCTTTGCAATTTCATTGCAGATTGAAAGCCCGAGTCCGGCACCGCCCATACTTCTTGAACGGGATTTGTCAACCATATAAAACGGTTCGGTGATTTTGGCAAGGTCATCTTCCGCAATTCCGCAACCGCTGTCGGTAACGCAAAAACGATATCTGTCGCCGTCAACATATCCCGTAAGTGTAACGGGCTTTCCGGCTTCACTTGCCTTACAAGCGTTGTCAATCAGATTGTACAAAAGCGTTTTCAAGAGTGACGGCTCTGCTTTGACTTCTGCATTTTCAACATTTAATTTGAGTTTTACACCGTATTTTTTCAAAATAAAGAGAACCGATTTTTTCGTGTCATCGGCAATTACTTCCGTTCTGATATTTACGGTTTTAATTTCATCTTTTTTCAAAACTATAAGGTTTAGCAGATTAAGCGAGAGAGCTTCAAGCCGACTGCCCTCTTTGTAGATAAGGTCGGCACATTCTCTGCGTTGTTCAGGCTCCATTTCATATGAACGGAGCATATCCGCATAGCCGATAACTGAGGTCAGCGGAGTTTTTAACTCGTGGGTAAAATCCGCAATAAAGTTGTCTCGATTTTGTGCGGCAAGCTTGAGCTGTTCAATGTAATCTTCAACATAATCTGCCATAGTGTTAAAGCTCTGCGAAAGCTCGGTTATTTCGGTTGATGCCGCAATTCCACGGCTTTCTTTTACCCTCATATTAAAGTTGCCCTCGGCAATTTCTTTTGACGCATCCCTCAACTTTACAAGCGGTCTTGTCAAAAGTTTTGAGAAGATTACAAGCAAAATTGACGCAAACAACGCAACACCTATGAGAATGAACTGATAAATTGTGCAGTACATATCACGGTCACTGTACACGCTTGTTATATCGTCAACCGTTTCAATATAACAGCTTGCGGTTACAAGCTGAATTTTACTTATGGTCTGAATGTAGTATTTTCCGTTTTCCGTAACAATTCTGCTTTTTCTGGAATTTACCGACATACCGTGAGCAAATTCATCTTCTGCCGAAAAGCTGAGTTCGTTTATTGAACCGATTTTGCTTTTAGAATCCGAATTACCGGCAATCTGTTTTGCAAATCCGATTGCCGAAGTTCGCAGATATTCCCAATTGCCGTAGGTGGGCAGGTTGTTGTCTGCATATACCGAAAGTGCCGTTGTGATGTAGCTGTTGTTCTTTTTGGCTGAGTCAATGCGGTTGTTCAGCGTGTTTGTAAAAACGGTGTTGATGAGAAGAAAACCTCCCACACCAAAAGAAGTAATTATAATAAGAAAGGTAATAAAAAATATTTTCCACGAAAATTTCATTAAGGCTTTTCCTCCGCTTATTCCACAAGACGGTAACCGACTTTATACACAGACTGAATGTTGTCTTTTAAATCAAGTTTTTTCCTTAACCGCTGAATATGCAGATCAACAGTTCTTGTGTCACCCATATACGGTTCATTCCATACCCTTTCGTAAATCATTTCACGATAAAGGGCAATGTTTTTGTTACGCACAAAAAGCAGAAGTATTTCGTATTCCTTTAATGTAAGGTCAATTTGTACTCCGTTTTTGGTGACTATTCTTGAATTTGTGTCAATTACTATGTCTTTAAAGCTGAGTTTTGTTTTTGCCTTGTTGTATCTTCGCAGTACGGCATCGACTCTTGCCTGAAGTTCCGAAATGTTAAACGGTTTTGTTATGTAATCGTCAGCTCCCAGGTTCAGCCCGTAAACCCTGTCCGATATATCTGATTTTGCAGTAATGAAAATTACGGGTGTGTCAAAGCCTCTGATGTAGTCCATAAGCTCAAAACCGCTGATTTTCGGCAACATGACATCAAGCAGAATAAGGTCAAAGTGCTTTTTCTCCAGAACATCGGCACAGCTTTCACCGTCAAACACACAATCAGTTTTGTACCCGTGTCTGGAAAGAGCCATTTCAATAAGGTTTGAAATATTCTTTTCATCCTCAACAATCAATATGTCAGCCAACAACCCCACCTCCAAGACACAGTTTATATCACCATTGTATCATAAATGTATCATTTCCTCCAGATTATCTTTTTGCCACAGATTTACAATTTTAAATCCGTTAATGCAGAATGTTGTCAAATTATGTGCAGTTGTTAATTATTTCACGAATCGTACTTGAAAATAAAGTCGTATAATGGTATTATTTTATGCAAAGCAAAACATTTTGAAAGGAAGATTACAATGGGTAATTCTAAATCGGTAAAAAAAGGCATTGCAGTTGTAACAGCAGTTATCGTTGCTGTTGTTATGGTTTGTGTTTCGGTTGTTTGCAATTTGCTTTCAACAAAAACAGAAAGTTCAAATCAAGTTTATCTTGATGACGCAAAGGCTCAGCTTACAGCATACAGCGATAACTATAACTACACTAACTTTGAGTTTATGAACTCACTTTTTGAAAAGGCAAATGTAATTGCAAGTGTTGTTACTGAAAATACTTCGGCTGACACAAATGCCGCACTTGTAAAGAATCTCGGCATCAATTCATTTGTTATGACAGACGGTGACGGCAAGATTATCGCATCATCAGACGATAAAAAGGTCGGCACAAATTTCCTTGATGATGAAACAACAAAGCAGTTCAAGGCTAACCTCAAGGGCATGAAGGTCAAGAGCATTTCAGAGCCGACAGCCGTTGAAGGCGAGGATGGTGTGTACAACCTCATGGCTTGCGTTGCAAGAACAGAGGGTGGCATCGTTATCATTGATACAAACACAAGCGACTATTCTGCTGTTATCGGTGCCGATATTGCAAAGGGTTGCAAGGGCGATACAATCATCGTTAAGAACGGCGAGGTTGTAAGCACAAATATGAACCTTGGCGACAACGGCCTTAAGAGTGCAGGCATTACAGACGAAATGATCCGTTCTGAAAATTTCAATGTTACAATTGACGGCACAAAATATTCACTCAGCAGTATGCCGTCAGGTGAATACACAATCATCAGCGGACAGGCTGCAGCAGAGAGCGGTTTCAATATGGTTTACGGTGTTGTAATCCCGTGTGCCGCAGGTGTTGTAATGATTGTTATTTCTGCAATTATACTCAGCCTTGGCACAACAAAGAAAAAGGAAAACGAGTAATTGTTAATTACAGCATACAAGTGAGAAGTAAACATTTTGCAAAATTTGTATGCAAAATGACGAAAAGGTCATAAATTTAAAGATTATCTCGAAAAACATTGTGCTTTAGCACAAAAAACATTGTGCCAAAAAATATTGCATAACCGTTTTTTGGTGATATAATAATGGCATAAACAAAAGAGATGCAAAGCAAAGGAGCTTCGGAAAGGGAAGCTCCTTTTCTGTTTATCTTTTTTGCGTATCTTATAAAGGGGAAATTATTATGACACCTGAGAAAATTGTTGAAAACCATAAGAAATATGTCCTCCAGTCATGGAGCAAGCAGGGTAACCTTAATCCGATTCCTGTTGCAAAGGCAGACGGAATTTACTTTTACGATTTTGACGGTAACAGATATACAGATATGTCATCACAGCTTGTAAACCTCAACCTCGGTTACGGTAACAAAGCAATCGGTGATGCAATTAAGGCACAGGTTGACAAGTTTTGCTTTGTCGGTCCTTCATATGCCACAGAGGCAAAGTCAACACTTGCAGAGATGATTATAAACCTTCTTCCCGACAGTTTCGGAAAGGTATTCTTTACAAATGCAGGTGCAGACGCAAACGAAAACGCAGTAAAGATTGCAAGAATGTTTACAGGCAGAAACAAAGTTTTCAGCCGTTACAGAAGTTATCACGGTTCATCATTCGGTGCAGGTAACCTTACAGGTGAACCGAGAAGATATCCTCTTGAACCGGGTATCCCAGGATTTGTAAAGTTTTTTGATCCTTATGTTTACCGTGAGGCAATCAACTTTGAATCAGAGGAAGAAGCTACAAAATTCTATCTTACAAAGCTCCGTGAACAGATTATTTACGAAGGTCCCGACAGCGTAGCCGCAATCGTAATGGAAACAATCACAGGTTCAAACGGTGTAATCATTCCGCCAAAGGGTTATCTTCCCGGTGTGAGAAAGATTTGTGATGAATTCGGAATTTTGATGATTTGCGATGAAGTTATGGCTGGCTGGTGCAGAACAGGTAAGATGTTCGCATTCCAGAATTTTGATGTAGTTCCCGATATCGTAACATTTGCAAAGGGCGTTACCTGCGGTTATGTTCCTCTCGGCGGTGTTGCAGTATCAAAGAAGGTTGCAGAATATTTTGACGATCATCTTCTTTCATGCGGACTTACATACAGCGGTCATCCTCTTGCTTGTGCGGCAGGTGTTGCCTGTGTAAACTATTACAGTGAGGCACACATTCTTGACAATGTTGCAAAGTCGGGCAAGGTTCTCGGAGAAATCCTTGAAGAAATGAAAGCTAAACATCCTTGTGTCGGTGATGTAAGATATATCGGTCTTTTCTCGGCAATTGAGCTTGTAAAGGATAAAAAGACAAAAGAGCCTCTCGTTCCTTACGGCAAGGATGAAAAGGGCATTATGGGAACTCTCGTGGGTATGCTCAAAAAGAAAAAGTTCATGACATACTCACACGAAAATATGCTCTTTGTCAATCCGCCTCTTATCATTACAGAGGAACAGATTAAGGAAGAAATGGAGAAGATGGACGAAGTTCTTACATATGTTGACAACGAGTTGATTTGATAATATCATTTAATTAAAATTTTCAAAAACAGGAGATAATAAAATGTCACATTTTGTAATACCAAATCATACGGTTGTCGGTACAAATGTTCTCGGTGAGGCCGCTCCTCTCCTTAAAAAAATAGGAAACAAGGCTTTTATAGTAACAGGTAAGCATGTTGCCGTTTCTGATATGATGAAACAGCTTACCGCATTGCTTGATGAAAACGGTATCGGCTATGTCATCTTTGACGGCATAACAGGCGAACCTACAGACACTATGATTGAAAACGGTGTTGAAATGTTAAAGACCTCTGCCTGTGACTTTATCATCGGCATAGGCGGAGGCAGTCCTCTTGATTCCGCAAAGGCAATTGCCGCAATGGCAGTCAATGAGGGCAGTATAGCAGATTATAACGGAAAAGAAATTACGGGCGAAATTCTTCCCCTTGCCGCAATTCCGACAACAGCCGGAACAGGCAGTGAGGCAACAAAGTTTACCGTAATTACCGATTCCGAAAAGGGAATAAAAATGCTTTTGAAGGGCGATGTGCTTGTTCCGAAGCTTGCAATTGTAGACAGCAGTTTTACGGTTGGCGCTCCAAAGTCGGTAACCTCGGCAACAGGTCTTGACGCTCTCACTCATGCAGTTGAGGCTTACACTTCAAGAAAAGCATTTTCAATGACAGACACACTTGCTGTTTCGGCAGTAAAGAGAATTATGAAATACTTACCGATTGCCTACAAAGAACCCGACAATTCACTTGCAAGGGAGCAGATGAGTATTGCGGCTCTTGAGGCAGGTATCTGTATTAACAATTCAAGTGTAACAATTGTTCACGGAATGAGCAGACCGATTGGCGCATTGTTCCATGTTCCGCACGGAATGTCAAACGCAATGCTCCTTAAAGAATGTTTAAACTTTGCCGTATCGGGTGCATACGAAAAGTTTGCAAACCTCGGCAGAGAAACAGGTGTGGCAAGCGATTCTGACAGCGACAAAACAGCCGCAGAAAAGTTCATTGACTCACTTCAAAACATTTGTGATGTTTGCGAAATTCCTACTCTTGAACAGTACGGAATTGACAGAGATGAGTATTACTCAAAAATTTCCAAAATGGCAACCGATGCGGTTGCAAGCGGAAGTCCCGCTAACACGGTAAAAGAAGTTACCGTTGATGATTGCATTGAAATCTACAAAAAATTGTATGTTTAGTATCTGAAAACTTAAAATTTTTAACACGGCAAAGGCGCAGTTGTAATTGTACCTTTGCCGTGTTTTTTATTATCGGGAGGAATGATTATGAATTTGAACAGCGAAGCAATCAAGAAAAATGATGTTGAGATTGCGATAAATAATGTGTCGGTGGTATTCAAAGACAATCAGGGTAACGATGTAAAAGCACTTGATAACATTGACTTTGACATTCACAAGGGAGAATTCATTTCACTTCTCGGTCCGTCAGGATGCGGTAAAACAACTCTCCTTCGTACAATCGCCGATTTGCTCGAACCCACTTCGGGCAATGTCAGAGTAAGCAATATGACTCCAAAGGAAATAAGACTTATGCAGAAATTCGGCATTGTCTTTCAGAATCCCGTGCTTTTTGAGTGGAGAACAGTAAAGAAAAATATTGAACTTCCGCTTGAAATCATGGGCTATTCAAAGAAAGACCGTTCGGACAGAGCCGATGAAATGCTTGAAATGGTCGGACTCACAAAGTTTGCAGACCATTATCCGCAGCAGCTTTCAGGCGGTATGCAGCAGAGAGTCGGCATTGCAAGAGCCTTTGGCATCAGACCTGAAATTCTTCTCATGGACGAGCCGTTCTCGGCACTTGATGAGTTCACAAAGGAAAAGCTCCACCTTGACCTTTTGAAAATCTGGGAAAAGACAAACAAGACAATCGTCTTTGTAACCCATAACATTCAGGAGGCAGTTTTCCTTTCAACAAGAATCTGTGTTCTCTCACCTCACCCGGGCAGACTTTCTGCGGTAGTTGATGCGGATTTGCCGTATCCGAGAACAATTGATATGAGAGATACACCTCATTTCGGAGAACTTGTTTCAAAGGTAAGAAACAGCTTTGAAGGTGGTAGCTTATGATGAAAACAATAACAAAGATAAAAAATTCCAAAGCACTTGTAACTTTGGTGTGGGTGCTCGGAATATTGGTTATATGGGAAATCTTCGCTTTTATAATTCAGGCAACAAAGCGAACTCCCGAAAATATTATGCCTCATGTATGGCAGATTTTCTATTCGTTTATTGATCCCAAACCCGTTTCAAACGGTATGAGTTGTCTGCAGGTTGTTCTTTTCAATGCAGGTCAAACACTTTCAAGAGCGGGACAGGGCTTTATGATAGGTACACTCATAGGTTTTGCACTTGCAATTCTTATGAAACTTTCACACATCATTGAAAAGATTGCCGCTCCGTACCTTATGCTTATTCAGCTTATCCCTATTCTCGGCATGGCTCCTATCATTCTTGCAATGACTCACGATATCGGTTCAAGCCGAATCATCATTGCGGCAATCCTCACATTCTACCCCGTTGCAACCAACACACTTGCAGGTCTTAACTCGGTAGAAAAGCAAAAGTATGAGCTTATGTATTCATATGCCGCAAAGAAATCAACGGTATATTTCAAAATGCTCATTCCCTCATGTATTCCGTATTTCTTCACAGGTCTTAAAATTGCCGCACCAATGGCAATTACAGCGTCAATCCTTGTCGATACACTTCAGGGTGACGGCGGACTTGGTTGTATGCTTTCACAGTCACTCAAACACGCAATGTCAATATATGTTTTCTGGGACATCGTAGTGTTCAGTGCAGTTATAGGTGTTTTAAGCTGTTCACTCATGGGTTGGATTGAAAATGCAGTTTCACCGCTCAAGAGAATTGAACGCAAAACAAAAAAGAAAAAGGAGGCGGCTTAATTGATTAAAAAAAGAAAAAGTCTTTGGCGAAGGCTTAAAGAAAACAAAGTCGCTCAGGGTGTAAGTTCGGTACTTCTTCCGATACTTTTCGGTGTTCTTATCCTCGCTTTGTGGCAGGGACAGGTTCTTCATAAGATTTTTAACACGGACACAAACACTCTGCCGCTTCCGTCAAGAATTTGCCACATCATCATTGACAATATTCCCGCATTTGCACAAAATGCACTCTACACACTTCTCGTTGCAGTCATCGGACTTGTGGTCGGTTCAATTATCGGATATCTGATTGCAGTCTTTGCGGCAACCTTTCAGAAGTGGGGCAAAGGCGGTCTTACAATTGTAGGTGCATTCAACGCAATTCCGATTGTTGCCCTTGCTCCTGTAATGACAAACTGGACAAAGGATATAAGCAACGATCCGAACATAAGAAGTATGTTTGCAAAAACACTTGTTGTTATGATTGTCTGCATTGCAAGCATGAGTATCAACGCTTTCAGAGGACTTACGGAACTCAAGCCGTTTGCTCTTGACCTTATGAAATCATATGCGGCAAAGAAAAGCACGGTGTTCTTTAAACTCCGACTCCCGAACTCAGTACCTTATGTGTTTACCGCTCTCAGAGTAAGCGTTCCGATAAGCATTATCAGCGCAGTTGTTTCGGAATACTTTGCAGAGTACATAGTCGGTGTCGGCAGAGAAATCAGAGAAAACATTGTTCTCGGTCAGTATCCGACAGCGTGGGCATATATTGTTGTTGCCTGTCTTATCGGACTTGTAATGTACGGTGTGCTGATGCTTGTTGAATCAATTGTTCTCAAAAACAGGAGAATTAAGTAAGTTGTTTACCGCTTTCGGTTTACATACAAATTTTGAAATTGGAGGAATCAAAATGAAAAAGACAAAGGAACTCAAAAAACTGCTCGCAGTTGTATTTGCAGGTGCAATTGCAGTAACAGCTTTTGCAGGCTGCGGCGAATCAGGCTCATCTTCGGATTCATCATCAAAAGAAAGCTCATCTTCGGGTGAATTGATGTCAAACGAAGAAATTATCAAGAAAGCCGCCGCTGACGGCAAGGTTGGTAACTGGGGACTTGGCAACGAGTACGAAATTCTCGCACTTCTTCAGAAGTACGATCTTCCCACAAAGTACCTTTCAGAAGATTTCACAATGGACGGTTTCGATCAGGACGATATCACACTTGCTTCGGCAATGACATATAATGAACTCGGACTTGTAAAGAACGATTATGACGGCGGTTACAAGTACGGTGATACAGTAGGCACAATTGATATGAACGATGAGGGTGTTGCAATGCTCGAGGACAACATTTTCTGTACCAAAGAGTTTGCAAAGAAGAACCCGAACACAGTAAAGGCTTTCCTTTACGCATCTATGAAGGGTTGGGCATATGCCGTTGAAAATCCCGAGGAGGCCGCTCAGATTGTATTTGACGCAGGTTCATCGGTATCATCAGACCACCAGCTCTATATGGCAAAAGAGGTTGCAAAGCTTGTTACAACAGACACAAAGGGCAAGACGGTAAGCGACTACGGCAATATGGACGAGGATGCAATGCAGCAGACACTTGACCTTTGCAAGAAGTATGTACAGCTTGACGACTCATCAGCCGCAAAGAAACTTGAAGGATTCACACTTGACGATATCCGTGATACACAGTACATTGATGCCGCTAACAAGTCAAAGGACGGCAAGTTCGGTAAACTTGAAAAGACAGATGTCACAATTCAGCTCAAGTGGTTACCGCAGGCACAGTTCATGGGCTACTATGTTGCACAGGCAAAGGGCTACTATGACGAAGTCGGTCTTAAAGTAACAATCACACCCGGCGGCGGTGACATTTCAGAAACAACAGCAGTAAACAACGGTACAGTTGATTTCGGTGTTACATGGGTGGCAAACCTCACATCCGCAAATGCAGGCGGTATGGATCTCCTTGAAATCGCTCAGGTTTATCAGAGATCAGGTCTTGAACTTGTTTATAAGAAAGACCTTTTCACAAAGTAATTGATACAAGCTTTCGTCACGGCGGTAAACCAACTGCCGTGACGGAAAGGTCACAAATATGAAAGGAAGGAAACATTATGGATTTATTGATTAAAAACGGAACAATTGTTACAGCAAAAGAAAGCTACAAGGCTGATGTTGCAGTAAATGACGGCAAGATTGTTGCAATCGGCAGTAACCTTGATTTTGATGCAGACAAGGTTGTTGACGCAGAGGGAAAACTCGTTCTCCCCGGTGCAATTGATGTTCACACTCATCTTGCAATGCCGTTTGGCGGCACGGTTTCTGCCGACAGCTACCTTGCAGGTACAAGGGCAGCGGCTTGCGGCGGTGTTACAACTGTTTTTGATTATCCCGTTCAGCACAGCGGTGAAACGATTATGGGACTCATAAATTCAAAGAAAGAGATTCTTGAAAAAGAGGCTTGTGTTGACTATGCCTTTCATTGCTGTATCACCGACCTTAACGGCGGCGAAATCCTTGATGAAATGGAAACAGCCGTTAACGAAGGTATTACAAGTTTCAAGTGCTTCTTTGTATATAAAAAGGAACATATGATGGTTGATGATGCAACATTTGTAAGGCTTTTGCTCAGAGCAAAGGAACTTGGTGCAAAAATCAATCTTCACGCAGAAAACCCCGACCTCATTGATATGAGAACGGAACAGTTCCTTAAAGAGGGCAAGACAAGCGCATGGTATCACTACCTCAGCCGTCCCGAATTTGTTGAGGCAGAGGCTGACAAGAGAGCCGTGCATTGGGCAACACATCTTGACGCTCCGCTCTACATTGTTCATATGGCTGACAAAGAAGGACTTGAGGAATGTATTAAAGCAAAAACAGAAGGACACGAACTCTACATTGAAACCTGTCCGCAGTACCTTGAATTCACCTGTGATGTCTATAAGCGTGAGGACGGCAGAAACTTTGTATGCTCACCGCCTATGAAGGGTAAGGAAAGTCAGGACGCTTTGTGGACGGCAATTAAGTCGGGTATGATTGATACGGTTGCAACAGACCATTGTCCTTTCCAGAGTTACGAAAAGGACTGGGGCAAGGATGATTTCACAAAGATTCCAAACGGCTGTGCAGGTATTGAAAACCTCTATCCTTATATGCTCGATGCGGCAAACAGCGGTAAGATTTCTTTTGAAAGAGCAGTTGAACTTTGCTCAACAAACCCCGCAAAAATCTTCGGTTGCGATGACAAGGGTTCAATCGAAATCGGTAAGGATGCCGATATCGTAATTTACGATAAGGACAAGGATTTTACAATCAGCGTAAATAATATGCATTCGGACTGTGACCATACTATCTGGGAGGGCAAAAAGCTCCACGGATATCCCGTTCAGACCTACCTCAGAGGCAGTCTTGTTTATGACAACGGCGACTTTGTTGGAACTCCCGGTAACGGTAAGTATGTAAAACGCAGTACCTCAAAATAATTTATCTAAGTTTTGAAAGTAGTTGATATTTATGGGATACAGAGAAGTTGTTTTAAAAAGTGAAAGCAGCAGATGTCTGCTCTGCGAGGATGCACCTTGTGCAAATGCCTGTAAGAACGGTGTCAAGATTGACCGCATTATCCGCTCGGTTAATTTTGACAACACGGAGGGAGCAAGATATCTGCTTGCCGACAATCCTTGCACGGGTTGCATTGACGGAGCCTGTATGCAGTCTTGCAACAGAGCAAAGTTTGATTCGCCCGTTAATATCAACAAGATTACTGATATTGTTTCAAGAGAAGAATTTGTTCCCGAATATGATGCGGATCTCACCACAGACTTGTGCGGAGTAAAGTGTGAAAACCCGTTCTTCCTTTCATCATCGGTTGTCGGCAGTAACTACGATATGGTTGCCAAGGCATTTGATGAAGGCTGGGCAGGCGTTGCATTTAAGACAATCGGAATGTTTACCCCCAACGAGGTTTCACCACGATTTGCAGAACTTGACAAGGAAGATACCGCATTTGTAGGTTTCAAAAATATTGAACAGATTTCAACATATTCTCTTGAAGAAAACCTTTCCTTTTTCAGAGAGTTAAAGAAAAATTATCCGACAAAGGTCATCATCGCATCTATCATGGGCAGTAATGAAGATGAATGGACAAAGCTTGCATCTCTTTGTGAAGATGCGGGGGCTGATGTTATCGAATGTAACTTCAGCTGTCCTCAGATGGTCGGCGAGGGACTCGGCAGTGATGTCGGAATAAATCCCGAACTTGTATATGCCTACACAAAGGCTGTAAGAAAGGGAACAAAACTTCCGATTCTTGCCAAGATGACACCGAACATCACCTCAATGATTCCTCCCGCAGTTAAGGCAATGGAGGCAGGTGCAGACGGACTTGCGGCAATCAATACGATTAAAAGTATTATGAATGTCAACCTCGACAATTTTTCAACATCTCCCGATGTTTGCGGAAAATCGTCGGTCGGCGGATATTCGGGCAAGGCTGTAAAGCCGATTGCACTAAGGTTCATTAACGAGATGAAGAGCGATGAAAGACTAAAGGATGTTCCGATAAGCGGTATGGGCGGTATCGAAACATGGTATGATGCTGCGGAGTTTATTTCACTCGGTTGCTCAACGGTTCAGATTACAACTTCGGTAATGCAGTATGGCTACCGCATTATTGACGATTTAAAGGACGGCTTGAAACGATATATGAAAGCTCACAATTTCAAGTCGGTTTCAGATTTTACGGGTATTGCCGAAAGCAATATTATTCCGGCTGATGACCTTGACAGAAGTTACATATGTTTTCCAAAGTTTGACCGTGAAAAATGTGTCGGTTGCGGAAGATGTTTCGTATCCTGTTATGACGGCGGTCATCAGGCAATAAAGATGAATGACAGTCAGAAACCCGTTCTCTACGGCAAAAAATGCGTGGGCTGTCACCTTTGCAAGGTGGTTTGCCCCGTAGGTGCAATAAGTTCGGGCAAGAAAGTCAGCAAAACAGCTTTAAACAAGCATTAATAAAAACAGATTATCAAACAGAATTTAATTTATCAAGGATGGTGCAAAGTATATGTTTACATGTAGCAAAGAAAGAATGCAGGATAAGATTTCAACTTTCAGTACATTCGGTGATGCAGGTCACGGCGGAATTACAAGATATTCACTTTCTCCCGAGGCTTTGCAGGCAAGAGCAGAGTTTGTAAAGAGAATGACAGCAATCGGTGCCGAAATCAAGACAGACGATGTTGCCAATGTTTATGCAACTCTCAAAGGTTCAGATCCGACACTTCCGGCAATCGTTATGGCATCTCATTGCGACTCCGTAAAGAACGGCGGTAACTATGACGGTATCCTCGGTGTTATGGGTGCAATGGAAGTTCTCGAAACTGTTGCAAATGATAAGATTCCGCACAAGCACAACCTTGTTGCCATGATTTGGACAAACGAAGAAGGTTCACTCTATCCGCCGGCTATGATGTGTTCAGGCATTGTCTGCAACGATTATCTTCCTGCTGACATTGCAAAGAACTTCAAAAAGGAAAATATGCTTGCATCAAAGTCAATTCTTGATCCGACAAAGACATTCGGTATGGCTCTTGAGGCATCGGGCTACAAGGGTGATGAGGCGAACAGACTTAATCCAAAGGATTACAAGGCTATGTTTGAACTCCACATTGAACAGGGACCGATCCTTGAGGCGGCAGGCAATGATATCGGTGTTGTAACTTGCGTACTCGGTATGGTAAACTATCGCATCAAGGTTTACGGTCAGGCTGACCATGCAGGCACAACTCCTATGAAGTATCGTCACGATGCACTTTTCGGTGCCGCAAAGGTTCTTGAATACCTCCACACAGAACTTGATAAGCTTGATCCCGAACTCGTTTACACAACAGGTGAAATTCTTTGTCATCCTGATGTACATACAGTAATTCCCGATTATGTAGAGTTTTCACTTGATGCCCGTCATGAAGATCCACGAGTAATTGAACAGGTTGTTTCTGTAATCGAGAATATCCCGAAAGAGGTTGAAAAGTGCAAGACAGGCTATGAAATTGCATGGACAAGAGATACTGTTTACTATGACAAGCAGCTTGTTGACTTTGTTCAGGAGGCAGTTGACGAACTCGGTTATTCAAATCAGAAAATCAACTCGGGTGCAGGTCACGATGCACAGTTTGCATCATATATGCTTCCGACAACAATGGTATTTGTTCCGTCAAAGGACGGCCATTCACATTGCGAACCCGAATTTACTTCAACAGAACTTTGCACAGAGGGTGCGTCCGTACTTCTCAACGCAGTTCTCAAGTGTGATGCGGCTGATTGATAATCAGGTTTGCGGAGGATAAAATATGGACAATTATGTAATTACAATTGCTCGTAGCTTTGGCAGCGGAGGCAAGGAGATTGCCTCCCTGCTTTCCGAAAAGCTGGGCATTCCGTGGTATGAAAGACAGATTCTGACAATGGCATCACAGGCAAGCGGAATTGATGAAAGCGAATTCGTTGAGGTTGACGAAAGACTTCACGGAAGTTATCTTATAAAGTCGCTCACAAAGTTGCCTACGGCAAATGTTCTTCGTCCCGAATCAAGAGCGTTTGTGTCAGACTTGAATTTGTACAATATTCAGGCGGCAATCATCGAAGAACTTTCCCGTACTCAGTCATGTATCATTGTCGGAAAATGTGCCGACCACATTTTAAGGGATAAGCCGAATGTTCTGAGTGTGTTTGTTGATGCGTATTATGACGACTGCATTTCAAAAATCCGTTCAAGAATTTATGTTTCGGAAGAACGAGCAAGAGATATGAAAAAGCGTACCGACAAGTACCGCACGGCTTATTACAAATACTATACAAGAGGCGAAAACTGGAAAGATACGCTTAACTACGATATGTTCTTAAACACATCGAGAAATTCAACAAAGGACTGTGCCGAAATTATTGCAAAGGCCGCCGAACTGAAATTCGGCAAATAATTCGACACGGATTAAGAGGTGAGATTTATGGCAGTAACACTCGGTTCACTGTGCGAAAAGGCAGGCTATCTCTACGGTATGCGTGTGATAGCAGGCAAGGAAGGAATGTCCAACATTGTGCAATGGGTTCATTCCGTTGAAGATATTGAGGTAAGTGACTTTCTTCACGGAGGCGAGCTTATCTTTTCAACGGGTATTGCAAACAAAGGTCAGGACTGGATGTTGCCGTTTGTCAAAAATCTCATTGCCAAAAATGTCAGCGGACTTGTTCTGAACATCGGCCCGTACATAAAAGGAATACCGTCAGAGGTCATAAGCTATTGCAACGAAAAAAAGTTTCCTCTTATGGATATTCCGTGGAAAACCCGAATTGTCGATATTTCACGGGATTTCTGCAATCAGATTATCTCAAATGAACGCAAGGAAGAAACAATAGGCGATACGCTGAAAAATTTCATCTTCTTTCCGGGTGAGTACGAAAAATACTTTCCTGTTCTCGAAAGCAACGGTTTTGATCTTGCAACCGATTATGCAATCATCGGTGTTAAAGCCGATATGGCTGACCGTATTTCCTCAAGAAAGCTTGAATCGGCATTTGAACGAACAATTTATTCCTACAAAAAGCACTGGGGCGGTTTTAAGGTGGACAGCATGATGTTCTATGTCCTCAATGACTTTTCGGATGATGAAATTGAAAGTATAGCCGAAAAAATTCAGTCGGAAGAGGAGAGGTATATCAGCGTTAACAAGCTCTATGTGGCAGTCAGCAAAACCAAAAACAAGCTGAAATCACTCCCGAAAACATACCAGATTGTTTTGAGAATGTTAAGACTTGCCGCCCGTGCAAATATGACGCCGATGTTCTATGACCGACTTGAAGTTAAAAAGCTGATTCTTGCGGTTGATGATATTTCGTTGCTTGAAAGTATCTATAATGAAAATCTCAAAAAGCTTGAAGTGTATGACCGTGACAACGGCACGGATTATATGAGCTTTTTGAGGCTATATCTCAAGTATGACGGAAGTGTTCAGAGGGTTGCTCAGGAAACTTTTGTTCACCGCAACACCATAAATTATCAGCTTGCAAAAATCAAAAAGATCCTCGGCAACAACCTCAAAACCTTTGAAGAACGATTCAAAATTATATTAGCCTTTGAAATTCGTGATGTGCTTTGACCACCTCCAACCCCGTCACGATGTTAATACTGAAAATCCCCCGACAGAAAATTTTAACCCTGTCGGGGGATTGTTTTATGTGTTTATTTTATATTTGATTCTTGTACCGTATTTTGTTGATGAAAGCAGACCAAGTCTTTCAAATTTCTGCACAAATCCTCTTATTGTGGCATATGCGGCATTTTGAAAGTCTTTTTCAAGCATTTTGGTGGAAAATTCATCTGTACCGTAATTTGATAGTACAAATTTCCAAAGCTGAGATTCCTTTTCGGTAATTTCGCCGCCGTCAAGATATTTTTTGTATTCACGGAGAAGATCATCGTCAGTTGTTTTCTCATCGTATGCATTGTACACATTATCGGCAAAATAAATTAAAAACGGTGTAATATCAATTTTACCGCTGTATCTTTTATTTTCTTCAATTTCGGTGTATGCGTTATAATATGCTTTGCGTGTTTTTTCAATTTTGCTTGAAAACGGTACGAACAGAGTTGATTGGTATCCCTTCTGAATCAGAAACCAAAGATGCACAAGCCGAGCAATTCTGCCGTTGCCGTCAAAGTACGGGTGAATGTAGGCAATGTAAAAATGAATGACCGATGCCTTTACAAGGTCATCAATTTTATCGTCACAGTTTGCAAAATCTATAAGCAATTTCATGTATTCAGGAATCTTTTTGTAATCAAGTCCCGAATGTTCAAGCTGGTTGCTGATAATATATACCGAATCGTTACGGTAGAACATACCGTCCTGCAGTTTTGTGTTGTCGTCAAGGAAATCTCCTACGGTCATCATATACAGCTTGTGCAGATTTTCCTCCGTGATTGGATTTTGTGTATCACTTATAAATTCAAATCCTGTTTTTATGCCGGCAATTCTGTTTTCTTCTTCGTCCTTAGGTGCAAAACCTTTAAGAATGTTGCGTACACTTTCACGGCTGAAATCAATACTTTCAATTGCAGAAGTGGCAATGATTTCATCTTCCGTACTTTTAAATCCGTAACTCTCATTTTGTGAATGAGAGAGCGTTTTGACAGCGTTACTGTTTATGTCGGCACGGCTTTCAATATAAACAATAGGATTGCCGTCAAAATCTTTCAACGGAAGTTTTGTGTAGAACAAACTTTTAAGGTCAGTAAGAAATTCCTTGAAATTATCTTTATACTTATAGCTCATTTTTTTATAATTTGTGAACTGCCTGTCATTTAAAATTTTTGTAAAAAGCTTAATATCCATAAAATCACCTGATACTAATTGATATCAATTAGTATCAGTATAAATCAAAAAAATATTCCTGTCAATAAAAAAGAATCGATACTTTTTGTATCGATTCTTCTTTGGTGCGAGTGTTCATAACGGACTTATGAAAAATTCAGGTTTTATCGGCAGTTACACACATTTCTCGCTCGCACATTTGTGATTTATTCAATTTCTTCCTATAATATGGATGTAAAATTCAAGTCAAGGAGGAAATGACAATGAGAAATCCAAAGTATCACATTTATCTAACACCTGATGAGCGGTGTACCGTCATCAACAGCTTGATTGATTTGAGAAACAACCTAATAATACAGGGCAAGTACACCGATATCATCGACGAGCTGCTGATCAAGTTCACGAAAGCCAAAGTCAAGAAAATCAAGGTCAAGGAGGTTTGAATTATGGCTAAAAAGATTACATACACGCAGCAGGGAGATTATTTACTACCCGATTTGTTGTTACCTGAACAACCGAAAGTTGAAATCGGCATTTGGGGTAAGCGGCATTTGAAGTATATTGAGCATTACCGCCCAATCCTATATACAAACTTGCTGACAAGCTGCAAACTCACAGCCTACCTCGCTGACATTGATGAGCAGGCAGAGGATATGTTCTTTCGGCTTGTAAATCAACTTGTAAAAGAGGACGGCGTAAGCGAACAACTCAAAGCTGAGGATCAAATGCAATGGGTCCGGAAGATGAATAATATACATAATCAGGCAATCGAGATTGTCAACAGCGAGTTAATATTTGCATAATACTTCGGGCGAAGATGATTTGTTTCATCTTCGCCCAAAATATTAGTGAATTAAGATATTATAGTTCGAGTCTTCATAAGTCTCATATTGAATAAGCTCGTTTTGGTGATTTTCAAACAGAGATTTTTCTATAAATAATATCGACTTTTTATTATTTCTAAATCCTTCTATTCCTCCGTTTAAACATTTATAATCTCCATTTAGTTCAGCACATAAAACATCGCACTGTTCCCAAACGCCTTCCTTGATATTTTCAAGAGGGTATGGATCTTCGCTCTTTGATTTAACAAAGTAACAATCATAACCTTCAAAGGTAGGATTTTGCTTTGTAAAGTTAACAATCGCATTTTGTGCCATTGTTTCTCTTATCTCAAATGTTGATTTTATATTTCTATATATACCGAGAAAGCTAAAAGCTGTAAATAGAGCAATCAAGCAAAATGAGGATACTGATATTAGAATATGAGATTTGACTCCTTGTTGTTTTATCAATAGAATAGTATCATTTATGGTAATGGATACAAGGAGAATTAAACAGAGAAAGGTAGGAATATAATACCAAAATTCAATCGTTCTTGTTAAACTGAAAAAGATTAATGTAACAAAAAACCATACATACAGAAGCAACTGAAAATTGCTGATACCGATTTTAATTGTTCTTTTTACGATGAACTGAATGATATAACATAGGAGTATCATTGCTATGATTACCTGAGTTGGACGATTGGTCAACAGAACTTTTATGAAACCGAAATAGGAGCCTCCCTTAGAGGCACCGGTAGCCATTCTGTCAGTTACGTCTACACCAAACATTATTCCCAAAAATGCCATACCGTCGTTTATGTATCGAACAACTGCCCAAATAACAATCGGTAATGTGGAAGTTATAAATGTAATAATATAATCCTTTAGTTTTAGTTGTTTATATAGTTTACTCAGGATTATATACGCTATTCCTATAAGCATTATAGGAGCGGCGTGAAAACTTTTTGTTAAGAAAGCTAATGAGAAACCTATTCCAAAAATGTAAAGACCCCAATGATGTGTTTTTGAAATAACTAAGCCGGTCATTGAAATGAGATACAGCAATAAAAACAATGCATCCGCATCACCTGTACGACCACAATGCCCAATAAAGAATTCGGCAAACGAAAGAAATGTAACGTCAAAGACTATAATAGATATTTTATTACTGAAACGATATAGTAGAAAAATAGAAATGATAAAAACCAGAATAAGAGAAATGACTGAGTATATCCGCAACGAAAATGCACTAAATCCAAACAATTGATAAGACAGTGCAATCAAATAGTAACTAAAAGGTGGTTTCAAATTCCATAAATCAGGTTCATATTGATAAGTACTAATAATCCAATTGTTGCTTCTCAGCATTTCGTAAGCGTTAATTCCGTGCCTTGCTTCATCCCAATCTGCAATTGCATTATTGCCAAGATTATGAAACAGTATGAATAGTAAAGTGATAAAGGATATAGTTGAAAAAACTATCAGCGCAACATTTTGGAAATTCAATAGCCTTCGTATTCTATTTTTCAAAATCACATTCCTCCTTAATCATATATGAAATAGTTGTTAATTACATAATGACGATTATGTTGTCACGTACTTGACTATTATACATTTAAAATCAAATTTAATCAACATATTTTGCTAAAAAAGTACGGACGATTTATTATTTTGCAAAAAATGACACAGTAAATCAAGCTCTTAAAAAATCAAGTTTTAAGGGCTTTGTATTTTTGCGCTATTATTGTTTGAAATAGTGCGATTACATTTTGGATCTATGTTTCCTTTACAACATAATCTGCATTATGTTGTCAGACCACCAATCGCATATTTTCCATACGCTTCAAGTGCTCACAGCCTGTTGAGATAATATAAATTCTCGTTGTGTTGATACTGCTATGACCGAGGATATCGGCGAGTTTGGCGATATCCTTTTCCAGCTTGTAGAAAGTTCTTGCAAACAGATGACGCAGATTATGAGGAAACACTTTGTCCGGATTGACGTGAGCCTGCTTGCACAACGCCTTCATTTCGCGCCAGACGTTTGAACGATTAACCGGCTTGCCTGATTTTGTAATAAAGATAGCTCCTGCTTTGATGTGTCGCTCGGCGGCGTATCGAAGCAGTTTTTTCTTTAGCTTTTTCACAATGAAAATGACTCGGTTCTTGCCTTTGCAAGCTACTTCAACAGTACCGCTTTTCACTGCTTCAACCGT
>CACXYD010000010.1 GCA_902771755.1 uncultured Ruminococcus sp.
TCCGCTCAAAAGATTGCGGTTGTTTTTGATAATCGCACTGCGGAGATTTTCGGGAAAGTCAATCTGTGCCATATCTCTGAATTTTGTAAAAGTGCCTGTCTTGTCAAAAAGAACCTTGCTGTTCTTGATATTATGCCAGAATGCTGTGGTGTAGCCGTTAAAAGCCTTGCCACCCTTGATTACCATTTCAATATACCAGCCGAACTTGTCAACTTCACGGTAAATTATGTCAACGGGAATACCGTTGTTCATAACCGTGTTGTCCTCACTCTCCCAGTAGTGATTGCCGAATTCGGCAACCGAACAGTATTTTCCGAGAAGATTTTCTCTGACATCGCCTGTCGGAATTTCAGAGCAGTAAACATAAATATCGTAGTCCGAATTTTCATCGCTCGCACCTGTTGAACGAGAACCGCCGAGTGCAACAGCCTCAACCGTATCAAGCGACTTGAGCGCAAGCAAAATTTCTTCAAGGTTTTTGTCCTCAACATTGTATTCCGTAAAATTCATAGGTTTGACCTCCTTTATTTTATGGTATCATATTCCTTTGTCGTATTAAGCCGTAACTTCTGCGGTTTCGGTTGGATTTGACTTTTCTTCAAGCACAACTCGTTTGCCTCTCCAACCGCCCTTTATCCAGCGGATAAACACAACAATGCCTCTGAAAATTTCATCGGCAGCCATAGCAATCCAAATTCCTGTAAGTCCCATTCCAAAATAAATTCCGAGCAACCAGCCGAGTCCAACACTCAAAATCCACATTGAGAAGATTGCGAGTGCAGTCGGGAATTTAACATCGCCGGCGGCTTTCATGCTGTTGATGACAACAAGGTTTGTTGTTCTGCCGAATTCAAGAATAATCGCAATGAACATAACCGATGAGCCGAGTGCGATAACAGCCTTATCACCTGTGAAAAGTCCGAGTGTAAACGGTGAAATCAGCCAGTTTACAATTGCAACCGAGATTGAAATTATCATACCGAAACGCAAAGTTTTAAGCACTCTGTGATATGCAAAATCGTAATCGTGAGCGCCTACGCTGTGACCGACAATAATCTGTGTTGCGTTTGCAGCGGCAAGTGCAATCATATAGGTGAACATTGAAAGCATATTGGCATAAATTTTTGCGTTGATTGCAACAACGCCCATTGTGTTGATGAATGCCTGCAAAAACAGCTGTGAACAGTTGTAGGAAATGTTCTCGCCTGCTGTCGGAATACCGAGTTTAAGTAGGCTTTTGAGAACATCATACGGGAACGGGCGAAGATATTTAAGACTGAATCTGCCCTTGATAACTGTGTAGAAGTAGATGATTGCGGCAATTACTGCAATAACACGGCTTGCACATGTTGAAACAGCCGCACCCGATGCTCCGAGTCCGAGAACCTGAAGCGGGCCGTAGAGCAAAAGAGCGTTTCCGCAGATATTGATAAGGTTCATTCCAAGTCCGATAATCATACCGAAAACGGTCTTGCCGTTGCTTGCAAAGATTGAGTTGAAAGCATTGATAAGCGCCTGAGTAAAGATTGTACCGCCGACTATTCTCATATACATATCGGATTCGTCAAGCATTGCGGCAGGAACCTGCATTGCCTCAAGCAGATTTCGGCTGAATATGAACACAACAAGGCTGATTACAATACTCAGCACAAAGTTGAATGACAACGCAACCGTGTAAATCATATTCATCTTTTCTTTTTTACCTGCCCCAAGGTACTGGCTGACGATGATGCCCGTTGCGCTCGATATAATGTTAAAGGCAAGAGTCAGAAAACCGAGGATTTGGTTTGCATTGCCGATTGCGCCAACAGCGGTATTGTTGTAGTTTGAAAGCATAATTGTGTCAACATAGCCGAGTGAAACGCCGAGCAACAGCTGTAAAAATATCGGCCATGCAAGCTTGATTACGCTCTGATTCATAACAGAATCATTCGGATTTTTGAGTTTTGAAGAAGTAGCAGACATAATATGTTCTCCGTTGAATAAAATGATTAATATAAGTTTTTATGTTTTGAATGTTTTGAAAAAATAAATTCTGTGTAAATTGTGCATTGCCGTTGTTCTGACTGCTTGACCGACATTCTTTTCAGTTGTATAATCTAATTGCGGATGATTGTTGCCTTTCAGGCAAAATCATCGCAGGACTTCATTGAAATTTAGCATTTCCAATGAACCCCTTAGGAGCTTGCGCTCCCTCGCAATGATTGCAATATGTCGCAATCTCTGCTCTTTGCAAGCAAAGCAGAGCATTGCTCCGATTTAAATCTTCAAACTAAGTTCAGATAACTGACAGTTGTTTTGGACAAAATCAGAAAAAATACAACGCAAATGCGAAAGGATAAATAAGTATGAATATATGTGTTTTTGGCTCATCAAGTGAGCAAATTGACAAAATCTATCTCGAATCTGCCGAACATCTCGGCAAGAAGATTGCCGAAAAAGGCTACGGTCTTGTTTTCGGTGCAGGAAAATACGGTGTTATGGGTGCGTCTGTCCGTGGAGCACACAGCGCAGGCGGTCACACAATCGGTGTTACACCCGACTTTTTCATTGATATGGGCGTTGTTTTTGATAAATGCTCCGAACTTATTGTAACAGATACAATGCGTGAACGCAAAGGTATTATGGAAGATAAAGCAGATGCTTTTGTAATCTGCGCCGGTGGTATGGGTACTTTTGAAGAATTCTTTGAGGTTCTCACACTCAAGCAACTTCGCAGACATTCAAAGCCTATCATTATATATAATGTAAAAGGCTACTACAACTCAATGCTTGCAATGCTTAACAATGCCGTAAGCGAAAAGTTTATGACCAATGCCTGCAACAGACTCTACACGGTTGCCAATACCGAAGAAGAAGTTTTTGATCAGATTGAAAATTATGTTCCGTTCAGCTACGACAAATATGAGTTTCTTAAAAAGGACGGTGAGCAGAATGGCTGATAAATGCGAATTCTGTGCAAACTTTGTAAGCGATGACGAATTCGGCGATTATTGCAGTATCAACCTTGATGAAGATGAAATGGCAAGATTTCTTACGCAGAACACCGACACTTGCCACTATTTTCAGCTTTATGATGAGTACAAAATTGTGAAAAAGCAGAATTAACCTATTCAAAATAAAATAATTGCAATTTTGTAACATTTACCTTTAGTTGAAAAGAAACATAAACAAATGTCATTTGTTACTATTGTAAACCAAAAGTCCCTTTTTTAAAAGGGACTTTTTTGTCTTTTTGTATCATTTTGCAGATAAAAGTGAAAAAGTTTAAAAACTATTGTTTCTTTTACCGAGTGTTTCTTTAACGGAAAAATTTAGAAGGTTGCACAAATTGAATGTGATAAACTTGTGAATTCACACAAAAATAATAACAGAAGGTCGAATTTTGTTGCAAAATGTTAAAATGAGGTATAGAAGGTATAGAATATTAGTATATTTTCGAGTGAAAGTGCGCCCTTTTGTGTGCTTTTTCACCGTCATTTGTATTTGAGGAGAGGATTTTGTGGGCCTTTTTAACAGGATTGTTGACAAGATGGTCAGCGACAAAGTTCCATATAAAAAGAGAAAAAGGCTGATTGTTTTTGTTGCAATCATAACCCTTCTTTCAATGACAACTGCAACGGTTGCATGGTTCTCGGTAAATACATTTGCGGGCGTGGACAAGCTTGACCTCAACATCAGTCTTGCTGCACAGCTTAAAGTAAGTATGGAAAACCACGGCAAAGACCTTGAAAAATACGGCAAGGTAATCACAAACGAAATGATTGACGATTACCTTAAAAAGCACGATTCAAGCCTTGAGGACACGGTGCTTGATCCTGTTACAACAAGAGAGGGTACAGAGTTCACAAACCAGAGAGGAACTGTCAGACAGGCTAACAATCGCAGCTATCTTGAATTTGAGTGCTACTTCATTGCAACCGAGGAAATGTGGGTTCACCTCACAACCGAAAGCACCAAGGCAGGTGCTGATGACGGCACAAAGGTTTCAACCGAATCAACAGGCGCAAAGGCTGATGTAGTAAATTGTGCGAGAGTTGATTTTACAGCCGAGGGAACAGGCAACGGCACAACAATTTATGAGCCGAACAGAAGCACTCCCGTAAACGGTCAGACAACTTTTGATTTGCCGTCCGGCTCAATGGTTTACTCAAACAACACCAGACTTTTCCATCTTAATCAGCTCGAACCCGTTAAGGTAACAATCCGTCTTTGGATTGAGGGTAACGATCCCGAGTGTGACGACGATGTTCAGGATGCACAGCTTTCTGTACAGCTTGGCTTTATCGGATGCGATAAGGATAATAAACCAATCAGTTAAAAGAAGAGCCGAGGTTCGTAGAACCACCTAACTAATAAATGCACGGATTTAACTTTTGAGGGGAGCGAAAAATTTGTTCGGAAAAAAGAAACCAAAAATTGAACAACCGATTACTCCCGAGGAGTTAAGCCGCCTGAATGATAAAAAAATGGCGGATGCGGAGATTGAACATTTCCATGTAAAAAATGATTCAATCGAGATTGTGAAATACAAAAAGCGCAGAAGACTTTTGAGTATTATCCTTTCGGTCTGCATCATCATTCTTCTTATCCTCTTTATTGTGTCAATGCTTGTTACACAGTGGGGTGACTTGATTATCAGCATCGACTCACCTGCCGTAAAGAAAGGCATTGTGCTGAGCGAAGACCCTGACTTTAAAACTCAGAGTGCATCGCTCACAGCGGAACAGGTTAAGGATGTTACAAACATTACATATGCGTGGCTTCCTGTTGACCTTGACACAAGCAAAAACGGTGCTCACAACGGCAAGAACTATGTTGCTTATACATTCTATTGTAAGAATAACGGACAGGCTGAACTTGATTACGACGCAGTGCTTGAAATTACAGGTGCGGCAAAGTCGGCAGATGAAGCAACCCGAGTTATGGTTTACAAAAACGGCAAGGGTGCAGTTTACGGCAAGGGTCAGTACAACGACAGAAGTAAGGCCGAAACCGATTGCACAAAGTTCGTAAGCGACAAGGAAGTTTATAAAACATCAACCGAAAAATTCAAGGTTGGCGATGTTGACAAATACACAATCGTAATTTGGATTGAGGGCAACGACCCCGAATGTATCGACGACATCCGTAACGGTCATGTCAGAATGAGAATGTTGTTCTCCGTTCGTGACGATCAGGAATCCACAGCGAAGTGATAATGTAGGGGCGAACCGTGTTCGCCCGATATGAACCGATTTTATGGATAATAAAAAGTTTCCGACTCGTAAACGCAACCGACTTGAAAATTTTGATTATTCACAAGGCGGAAGTTATTTCATAACCATTTGTGCAAAACAGCACCGATGTATATTCGGCAATATAAATGTTGATTTTTCAAAAAGCCAATACGGTGAAGCAGCAGTAGTTTTAACCGATGTTGGAAAAATTATTGAAAAAGAAATTTTGGATATTGAGCAGTATTACAATAATATGGTGTGGATTGAAATGTATGTAGTTATGCCAAATCATATACATTTTATTTTAAGTTCAAATGGTGGTTATTTGGAAAATGGTCAATGGTTGTCAAGTTTTCCGACTGTATCCAAAATAGTGAAACATTTAAAAGATGTTGTCACCAAACAGGTCGGTTATTCAGTATGGCAAAAGTCATATTATGACCACATCATACGGAATGAAAAAGATTATAGAGAAATATGTAAATATATAGACAGTAACCCACAGAAATGGGCATTAGACAAATATTTTTGTGAGTGGTAATTGTGATGATAAAATCAATGTTGCCAAAAGTGATTAAAGCTTGAATTTAGTTAGGAAACTTCGGTAACATTCGTAGGGGCGAACCGTGTTCGCCCGAATAGTACAGACAATCCGAAAAAAATCAAAGTTAGTTTTAAAAAGGGAGTTTATGTTTTGATAATCGCACATAGATGTGCGACTGTATGCGGTGCATACAGGGCGGGCGAACGAGGTTCGCCCCTACAGAATATGAACAACCTTGAACAAGGCGAAATACGGAATCTGTATCCGAAAAAAGATTATAAGAAAATATGTAAATATGTAAATATATAGACAGTAACCCACAAAAATGGGCATTAGACAAATATTTTTGTGAGTGGTAATTGTGATTACAAAATCAATGTTGCCAAAAGTGATTAAAGCTTGAATTTAGTCAGGAAACTTCGGTAACATTTGTAGGGGCGAACCGTGTTCGCCCGAATAGTACAGACAATCCAGAAAATTAAAGTTAGTTTAAAAAAGGGAGTTTATGTTTTGATAATCGCACATAAATGTGCGACTGTATGCGGTGCATACAGAGCGGGCGAACGAGGTTCGCCCCTACAGAATATGAACAACCTCACAAAAAAATTGGTATTATGTGCTTTGGCACTGATATAGCAAAAAATCCCTATGGTGTTTTAGGGACAAAAAATTATTTTAATTTAGGAGGAATATCTCTATGAAAACAACATCAAGAAAGAGATTATTGATCTCTTCCGTAGCAATGCTCCTCGTAGCAATGCTCGCACTCGGTACAGCAACATTCGCTTGGTTCACATCAAGCACAACAGCAACAGCTAAGGGCATCAATGTTAAGACAATCCAGTCATCTGAGCTCGTTATCTCAAAGTCAGATCATAACTGGGACACTCAGATTAACTACGGCGTAGCAAATAAGGTTTTACAGCCTGTTTCAACAGCTACAGGTGAAAACTGGTTCACAGCTAACGCAGCAGTAAAGGGTAACTTTGCTAGACCTGAAGGCACAGATTTTGAACCTATCGCAAACGCAAACAGCTACTACTTTGCTGAGCAGCTCAATGTTGCTAACAAGGGTGCTGCTGATGTAACAGGTGCTGAAATCACATTTACATTCCCTGCAAACAACTATGCAAGAGTTGCAGTTGTTGAGGCTGATGTAAACGGTAAGATTTTGTCAGACGCTGACTTCAAGGAATGCGTATATGATAACGCAGGCGTTGCTTATGATGCAGCTGCTACAGCTAAGACAACAGCTTCAATCACACCTAAGACAACATACAAAGTAAATGTTGGCGACCTCGCTGGTAAGGCTGATGGCGAAGAAATGGGTCAGGCTAAGTACTACAACATCTATGTATGGTTCGAAGGTCAGGATGCTCAGTGTATCGATGCTAACGCTGGCCAGGCTATTCCTGATGTTGAGTTCTCAGTAACAGGTAAGACAGCTGATCAGGGCTAATTGAATTTAATATTTAATTAACCTAAATTTCGCAAAATTCTAAACGCAATGGAGACCCCTTATGAAAAAAGTTATAAAAAGAATAGTAAACATAGTAATTGACATTATTGTAGTTTTGATTCTGGCGGTGTCGGTTTTAATCGTTACATTGTCACTAACTTCCAAATCATCAGGGGTCCCCAATATTTTCGGTGTTGCGCCCCTCAGCGTTCTGACAGGTTCAATGGAAGATACAATTAATACAGGCGATCTTATTTTCTGTGAGGTTACAGACGATCCTTCATATGAATATAAGAAAGGCGATATTGTTACTTTCTATAAGGAGATCAACGGTAATTCCGAACTCAATACTCACCGAATTGTTGAGGTTGTTAAGGATGACAACATTACCTACTACAGAACACAGGGTGACAATAAGAAAACTAACCCTGAGCCCGATGAAGAACTTCAAACTTCTTCATCTATTGTCGCCAAATACACAGGTACGAAGATTGGCGGCGTGGGTAACTTTTTAAGCTTTATCAGAACTCAGCTTGGATTTTTCCTCTGCGTTCTGCTTCCGATGATTATTTTCTTTGTTTATGAAGCAATCCGTGTTGTTCTCAACCTACTTGCCTATAATAAGGAAAAAACTCTCGAACAGGCTAAGCTTGCAGTTGATTCTGCCGAGCTTACCGAAGAACAGAAAAAGAGAGCTATTGAGGAGTACCTCGCATCAATCGGAGAAAATCAGGACAAGGCGGAAAATGAGCCTGAAGTACAAACACCTGCTGACGGCAACAGCTCCGCTGACAGTTCCGATTAAGTTTTGACAAATTTGTCCCTAACGCACTAATAGCGTTTATCGTAACGGTATATTTCTTTCTCAATCTCAATGATTGGGAAAGAAATACAGTTACAGTTGTATAGCGTTGCTGTTATATAATTGTAGCAACGGTTGTCAACCGTTTGTGTTTTGCTACGGATCCCCGTAGGGGCGGTCATCGGCCGCCCGCCTTGAAGAAATTCTATATAAAAATAGAGTTTAGATAGGAAAATATGACTTATGCCGATGTTTTCACACGCCAAGCGTGTGAAGTAAATATAGGACTATCATCACATTAACGCATTTGATGAAACAAAATGTATCATCAAAGCGGGCGTCCAATGAACGCCCCTACTGAATGATGATTGACCTTTACCTTGAAGAAACTGTTTATTAAATCAGTATTCAGATAGGAGAATTATCTTATGAAAAAGAAACTTCCGACAAGAAAGAGCATAAGACTTGAAAATTATGACTATTCAGACGGTGGCGGTTATTTTATAACCATTTGTGCCAAGGATAGAAAATGCTTGTTCGGAAGAGTTAATAAAGACTGTGTCGGAATAGTCTGTGACGAAAAAGACATGGTTTTCCTTTCTGATGTAGGACAGATTGTAGAAAATGCAATTTGTCATATTGAGGAGTCTTATAATCATTTTGTTGAATTGGATAAGTATATTGTTATGCCTAACCATATTCACCTTATCCTGTTTTTATCAGGCAAAAGGTCTGATGAAGGCGGGCGGCCAATGACCGCCCCTACTGTTTCGCAAATCGTGAATCAGTTAAAAGGTGCTGTTACAAAAGCTGTCGGCTATTCAGTATGGCAAAAATCATTTAATGATCATGTCATAAGAAATAAAGATGATTATTTAAAAGTCTGGAATTACATTGATAATAATCCACAGAAATGGGCTATGGACAAGTATTTTTGTGAGTGGTAATTCCTGTAGGGGCGGATATCATCCGCCCGCCTTGAAGAAACTGTTTGTTAAATCAGAATTCGGATAGGAATTAAAATGTGTTCTTTGCACAAAGAAGATGAGAGTAGATTTTTTTAAGGAGACGAAGTACCGTGGATACAGTATTTGAATTTCTTTTTGAATTTCTCGGTCAGTTTTTTGGCTCATTGTGGTCAATAATCACCGGGTTATTTGGCGGAGTAGGCAATGCCTTCGATTTTTCCGCTTATGTTAACATTATTAATGCCTATACCACGGAGCTTGGCGGCCTTGCATGGGTAATTGCAATTATTGCCATTGTGCTTCTGGTTGCTGTGCTTGCACTTTGCGTATGGCTTATTGTCGTCGCTGTAAAAAAGTTTATTCGTTCGCACAGAAGAAGAAAAGATACAGATTCGCTTGTAAAAGAAGTTCAGGCGCTCAATAAAGAGGTTATGCGACTCAACCTTGAGAAGGATAAGATTCTCTCTATGAAGGTTTCACAGATTGGTCTTAACCCCAACGAGATTGCAGAGCTTACAGGCGAAGAAATCGAGGCTCTCAACAAGGGCGAAGAAGAGGATACAGGCGAAAGTCGTTTCTACAAGCTTTCGGAAATCGACCAGCTTTGGGCAGATTATGTTCCGCCTGTTTATGATAACGACATCACACTCCCCGAATTCTGTGATCGTTTCAGACTCTTTGCTTGTTCACAGCTTGGTCTTTACTACGATATCAAGCTTATCAGACTTTTTGTTGCATCTTTCGCATCAACAAGACTTATTATCCTTCAGGGTATTTCAGGTACAGGTAAAACTTCACTTGCATATGCATTCGGTAAGTTTGTAAACAACCCGTCTATCGTTGCATCTGTTCAGCCTTCATGGCGTGACAGAACCGAGCTTTTCGGTTACTTCAACGAATTCACAAAGAAGTTCAACGAAACAGAACTTCTCCGTGCAATGTACGAGGCTTCTTACAATGATAACATCTATGCGGTAATCCTCGATGAAATGAACATCGCACGAGTTGAGTATTACTTTGCAGAAATGCTTTCAATTCTTGAAATGCCTTCAAGAGATGAATGGGTTGTTGATATTATCCCTAACTCATGGCCGACCGATCCTAAGCACATTGTTAACGGTCAGCTCAGAATCCCACCGAATATGTGGTATATCGGTACCGCCAACAACGATGACTCGACCTTTGCTATTACAGATAAGGTTTACGACCGTGCTATGCCGATTAACATTGACACAAAGGGTGTTGCTTTTGACGCACCTCTCACAGAACCTGTTTACATTTCATACAAACATTTTGAGGATATCCTCAATGCCGCTAAGGCTCAGTTTGTTGTTTCCGAAGAAAACCTTAAGAAAATTGCTCTCCTTGACGATTATGTTATTGAGCATTTCCGTATAGCTTTCGGTAACCGTATTGTTAAACAGCTTCGTGACTTTGTTCCTGCCTATGTCGGTACAGGCGGAACCGAGCTTGACGGTCTTGATTATGTTCTTGCCCGTAAAGTATTCAGAAAATTTGAGTCACTCAACCTTTCATACATCCGTGATGAGATTGACGGCCTTTGTGCGTATATTGACGAGCTTTTCGGTGAAGAAAACATGAACGAGAGCAAGGATTATCTCCGTATGCTTAAAAAGCTTGTATAATTTTAGCAATTCAGGGCGAACTCTGTTCGCCCTTTGCTTGGTGAAAGGACTTTGCGCCTTTTATAAACGGTAAACTATCTGATTGGAGAAAAATCAATGGCTGATTTTGGTAAATATTTCAGAGCATATATGACTATGCAGGACATTCTGAAAAATGATTTTACTTACAACTACATAATAGAAGGCCTTAAAGACGGCGACAAGGGCGAGGACAAACTCGACGGTAAGACCAATGAAAAGGTTATCGACATGGAATGGGTTGTTGCCATTGAGGAAACTCTCCCGTATATTCAGAAGGCAATTGACGAACAGCGCCGTTTTATTAAGCAGGTTGATAATGTTGTAAGAATCGAACTTGCCAAGAAAATCGGTCCCGAATCCGTAAAGCACCTTTCACAGCATACAAACTTCATCGCCAAGGTTGAGGGTGATATGGTAACACCTAATAAAATCCTCACAATTGAGCGTGAAGAAAGCTTTGCAATTTACGAAAACCGTGTTCTTATGACACTCATTCGTAAAGCACTTCACTTTGTTGACGACAAGTATTCAAAGATGAAGGATGTGCCGAATGACAGCTACAACAACATTTCTATGGTTCGTCACATTAATTTTCACGAGAAAAAAGTAGATTTTAATCTTAACTATATAAATGAATCACACGAAACTCTTGCTGATGACCTTGATGTTCTCGATGTTACACAGCTTTCGGACTTTGACCGAATCAGAAAAATCAGAACAACACTCAACGAGTTTTTGAACACTCCGTTGATGAAGGAAATCGCAAAAGAACCTGAGGTTCGTCCGCCGCTCACACAGACCAACCTTCTCAAGAAGAACCCTAACTTCAAAAAGGCGGTTGAACTCTGGAACTTCCTCGACAGCTACAAGCGTAAGGGCTTTGAGGTTGTTACCGAGGATTATGACGGTAAGATGACCGACACGGTTCAGCAGGATGTTTATTTTGCAATGGGCTTTGAGCATTTTATGATGTCTATTGCAACCAACCCCGGACTTCGTGCAATTCTCAAAGAACAGTACGATGCCGAGAATGCACGTCTTGCAGAGGAGGCGGCAAAACCGCAGAAAACCCGTGAGGCGGTTATGAAGGCACAGCTTGAGGCTGTTCGTAAAGAGGAAATGGAAATCCGCCTTCGTGAAATCCGTGACCGTGAAAAGAAAATTCTTGATTTGACCAACGAAATCAAGAGTCTTAAAATAACGCTTGATCAGAAAGAACAGCAGATTCTCACACTTAAAGGTAAGGTTTCCGCTCTTGAAGATCAGCTTGCCGAAGTTAAGCTTGAACTTCAGCAGACAAAACTCAAGTTAATGGAGGCAGAAAAGAGAATTGCCGAACTTGAGGAAGAAAATCAGCAGTTAAAAGATACTATTGAACAGTTAAATAAGACGATTGACGAACTCAATCAGACTATTGACACACTCAATAAGAAAATTGTAGAATTAAATGATAAGATTCTCGTGCTTATGCAGGAGAACGCTCGTTTGCAGACAAAGATTAAAGAGCAGGAAGAAGTTATCGCAGAGCAGAAGGCTCACATTAAAGAGCTTGAAACTCAGGTTGCCGAACAGCTTGCAAAGATTGCGGCTCTTACAGAAAACCTTGAAAAGTGTCATGCACAGATTGAGGAGGACACCCGCAAGATTACCGATTTGACTGCAAGAAACGAGAAACTTACAGACACTCTCCAGAATGAACGCATTCACCACAAGGAAACAGTCAATAAGATGAATGCCGATTTTGCAGAGGAAAAACAGCAGATGAACGATGCTCATTCGGCAGAAGTTGAATCACTCAACCACAAATTCAACGATGCCGAGGCTGAACATAACGCTTATGTTGCAAAGCTGAATGCAGACTTTGCGGCAAAGGCAAATGAAACGGAGCAGAAACATCTTAAAGAGCTTGCCGATAAGGAAGAGGCTCACAAGAATGAGCTTGTTGAAATTAAAGAGGCAAATCTTAAATCATCGGCTGCGAATGATGCCGCTCACGCATCTGAACTTAAAAAGGCATACAAGTCGGTTGACAAAAAGGTTGAGCAGGCGGAAAAGGCTTGCGAAAAGCGTATGAAAGCCAAGGTTGCCGAGGTTAAGCGTGAGGCACAGGCTGAAATCCGCAAAGCCGAAAAGAGAGCCGGCGAAAAAATCAGCCTTGCAAAGGACGAAGTTAAGTCAATTAAAGATGTCGGCGATTTGTTCGTTCGTGACTACGGATTCGGCAGTGTTGCAATTGTTTCGAAATATGCCGAAGAACTTGCAAAATTCGGCAAGGTTTCAATTGTGGGCGAGCTTATGAATGCTCAGAAATCAGTAAGATCACTTTGCATTTGCAGAAGTAAAAAGGGTGTTATGCTTGCAGGCTATTCTCAGAACGGCGCAAATGTCTATAACATCTATAAAAAGCAGGCAAACCTTGAAGTTGCTTTTTCAGATTTGTGTTCAAAGCTGAAAAGTGCGGGAAAACTTCCGCTTGTGATAACATTCTCCGGCGTTGACAGACCGTTTGCAATGAACTTTGAGAACATTGTTCGTGAGTCAACAGGCAGAAAAACAACCGTTGTCCATAACAAAACATTGAAAGCTGACGGATTTGTTGCCGTTTACTTTAGTATAGATTAAGGGGCAAAAATGAAAAATTCTACTGCGCCCAACAGAAAAACGGGCAGAATGATTGCTAAAAATTTAATAGTTCTGTTCACTGTTGCAGTTGCCGGTTTTTGCGGCATTCAGGCGTGGTTCACCGATAAACAGACGGTAGAGGCTGACGGAATCAATGTTAAGTGTCAGATTCCCGATGGCATTGAAGTGGCGGTTGTAAAACACGGTGCGGCTGCTCCGACTGATGAGCAGTATACAGATGAAACTATTCTGCTTGACAAGGACCACTACCAGTTCGTTGATGATATCAAGATGACTGAGGTTTCAAGTGACGGCTACACATTCTACAAGCCGGCTCTTACACAGAAGGACGGAGTTGCTACTCCTATCCTTGATGCCGACTGGGAATATGCCGACAGTGCAGTTCACTACCTTTCATTTGACCTCTATGTTCGCTCAAATGCCAAGTTTGATATCTATCTCGACAAGGATTCACAAATCAAGCCGAACGCAGAAATCCTTACAGGCGAAAATGCCGGCAACAAGAGTGATTTCGGCGAAAGCGGTGACTCAAAAGGCATTTCAAGGGATTGCGTAACAGGTGCGGTGAGATTTTCAGTCGCAAATTACAACACCCAGGAAACAAAGCTTTTGTGGATTCCCGCTCCGAACATTTTACTTAATGTCAACAAGGATACAACAAAGTATTCCGTAAGCACAGGTGAGCGTAGCGGAGTTTCGTATTCGCACAGCTACTTCAAGAATGTCAGCGGTAACTGGGTTGAAAACTCCGTTTCGGTTAATGACGGTTCAGCGCTCGGTCAGGTGTTTGTTGCAAACAACAACGGCTTTACGAGTGACGGTGAATACACATACAAACTCGGTGTAAAGAAAAAAATTATGACTTTGGAAAAGCCAACTCAAGACGGCCAATATATAGGAATGGTAACCTGCAATATGTGGGTTGACGGTCAGGATGCCGAGGCAAGACTTGCTCTTGTAAACGGTAAATTCAATGCAAACCTTGTTCTCACAAAGAGCGATGCACAATAACGAATAAAAATCAAGAAAGGGGCGATGAGGTATGAAACTGAAAGAAAGAATGCAGAAAGCAGTTCTTGCACTTTCCGACAACAGACTTGTCGGCAGTAAAAAGCTCGCAATTTCATACGCATCATTGTTCCTTGCTTTTACTTTTATGCTTGTGACAACAATGGCGTGGTTCACCGTAAAGGATACGGAGAATATTAATTCACAGACATTCTCGCTTGAGTCAAGTGCGGCTCTCCGTGTTAATGACGGTGAAGAAGATTTGTCAAACCACATTGTTGTTAAAGACTTTAAACTTGAAGAGGCATCAAGCGTTGACGGCAGAAATATGTTCTTCCCGTCAGAGGGCAACTTCAGCGATTCGACATCTGCCATGAAGTTCCGTGAAGGAACTGCCGGTGACAGAAACAAAACATATGTATATAAGGACTTCAAGCTCAATGCCGACTCCGATATGACAAATGTTTATATCAAAGGTTACAATATTACAGTTGTTGCGGCAGACGGCAAAACTGTTCTCGGTAAGTTTGACGGCTCAACCGAAATCAAGTATGACGGCGAAACTCCTGTTGATCAGGTTGTTTATGACGAATGTCCGTTAAGACTTGCGTTCATTACAGACAGCAGTAAAACTCCGGTTGTAATTGATCCGAGTGCTCTTATTGACGCATACGCAAGAAACTATAATGCAGTAAGCTCGGTAAACTCAAGCGGTGCGGCAACTACTCAGCAGTCATCATGCAAAACATTTTCTGACTTCTACTTCTATTCAGGCGAAAGTCTCTTCACACTTATGGGACAGGATCCCCTTGATGTAACCTTGGTTGCATGGTTTGAGGGGGCGTATGAAGATCAGTCTGTTTATGATAAGTATGCAGGCGCATCGGTTACAATTGATGTTGAACTCGAAAGTAACTACGATGATATGGAGACTATCACCTTTGTTGATGACACAGTCGGTGATGACGGCAAAACAGGTCCGTGGATTATTGACGAAAAGAATCCGAACAGCTGTATTGTTACAATGCAGTATACAGATACCGATAAAACAAAAAAGACTGTTGTTATGCGACACATCAAGACCGACAGCGGACTTAATGCGTGGACAGCGGCTCTTCCGAAAAATCTTACAACCGATATCAGTTTCTTCCGTTTCAGTACGGAAAACAATGTAATCTACAACTCATGGCATACACGGGCAGGAATAAATGACGGTCTTAACGATACGGTTAAAGGCTGGATAGGAAATTATCCACTTCAGGAAAGTCGTATTGTAAACGGTACTCGCAGTCTTACTTATACAGCAAAACGAGGCAACGGTTACGGCAAGGTTTCTGAAACCGATTCTGAACTAACTAAAAAAAGACTTTCACCTTGCGTAGGCTACTGGGATTATAATTCGGGCGGTTCAACTGTTGAAACAACAGCAACTTCAGCCACAACTCCGACAAGCGGAGGAGATACTCCTGTAGGCAAAACCGTAAACACAAGCGTTTATCTCCAGATTCCCGAGAGCAAATCATGGCTCAGAGAATATCTCACAAGCGGAAATTATGACGCTTATGTAATTTACAACTATGAAGGCAAGAGAACAGAATATGTGATGAAGTCGGATTCCGACGGTTCAAGGTGTTACCTTGAGGAACAGAGTGTTCCGACAGGCTCACGAATTAACGGATTCAAGTTTGTGAACAGAAACGGTTCGCATACTCAGCTTATTCCGGCAAAGAACGAGTATGTATTCTCAAGATCATACAAAATTACTTATGAAGTAAACAGCGATGATACCGCATCGTATCATTAATAATGTATAATGTAAAAAGGAGGTGTCACAATGAAAGAAAGATTTGCTCTTTTGGCGGCTTATTTTAAAGATAAGTTTGCAATCGGCAAAAAGTCGGGCAAGGAAAAGAGAAAAAGTTTGATTCTGAGCATTGTGGCACTTGTTGAAGTGTTGGCAATTGCTATCGTATCGGTTTCTGCATGGGTAGAAACAATTTCAACCGTAAAGATTGACTTGAACAACGGTACAATTGATAACTATGTGTTCACCAACGCTAATATCGGCTATGGTGACACTTATGACGGAAATTCAATTGACCTTACAAAATATTTCCGCCAGGCAGGCAATGTTCACCTTGCCTCGGCAACAAGCGCAAACGGCAGAGATATTTATTTTCCGACTTTAACTGCAGACGGCAAGGCATCGTCAGCATACAGAAAAGCTACTGTTAATGATAAGAATGTCAACTATATTGACTTCTCTTTTAAAATTACCGCACAGGGAACAGCGGCATCATTCTATTTTGACAAAGTTCCCACAATCAAGGTTGACGATACAGAAGTAAGCGAGGACAAGGTTCGTGTTTCGTTTATCTGTGACGGTAGCAATACGGTTGTCTGCGGTAAAAAAGACAGCACAGCAGAGGTTGTTGCAGGCACAAACCTGAGCATCAAAGAACAGGAAAATGTCAAGTCCTTTGGTTCATACGCAGGTTCAACAGCAAAGAATGCACTTTTCACTATTCCGGCAGATTCACAGCAGAAGGTTACAATGCGTGTGTGGTTGCAGGATGACAGCAGAGATACAAAGTATGCCGGTCAGACTGTAACAATCGACAACTTTAAGCTTATCACACAGAATCAGCAGACAAGAGAATTTACTTTTTCCGACAAAACAACAGGCGATTCATCACTCGGCGCAGGCTGGGCAACCAAAAACGGCCGTGTAATCTGGATTAACCAGAACGGCAAAAGCGAGTATAAAAAGCTTTCAAAGGATTCAAGCGGAAATTATTCCGTTGAACTCGGCGCAAGCTATACAGATAATCCGAACGCAACATTCACTTTCTACAGTTGCGAATCAACCGTAACATCAAATCCGCAGAACAGCTATGTTGCAAAGTGGACAACCACCTTGCAGGCAGGCGCATCTATCGGTTCACAGACATTCACAGCCTACGGCTATAAGAATGCTTCAAATGACGGTTACGGCACATGGGGCGAGGTTCAGAGAATCCTCCTCTCAAGCGAAGATGCAAATACATTGCCTATGACACAGGTTGACGGCGAGTATCTTGCAGTTAATATGTATGTTCAGGGCAGTTCAACTCCGATTGCAATGACTTTTGTTCCGAATGACAATGCGTCACTCAGCGGTTGGGTTGCATATTTACCCGATCCTGACAGCGATGCCGCACATTCGCTTACATTCAAGTTTACCAACAACGGCAAGAATTACAGCATCAGCGCACCGAACAGAAGTACATCGGTAAACTTTGTTGTTACTTCAGCAAACACAGGTTATTGGGCGCCTCCGGTAATTATTTCTGTTTATTCTCCGTGTAAGGACGAAAAAGACAATAATGCCGAAATGGGTACAGTAAGTGTAACAGGCGGTATGAGCGGTGCAACAAGAGTTAAGGTTACAAAGGGTACAACCGTAACTCTTAATGTGAATCCGACCGACAGCAAGAAATACAGATTTATCGGTTGGTACTCCGATCCCGAGTTTCAAACTCCCGTTACCCTGAACAAGGGTACTTACACAGCAGATGATACAACCACAGAGCATAAGTTCTATGCAAAGTTTGCAAGACAGTACACAGTTGAGGCAAGAGCCGTTTCCGACGGTGTTGTTACAAGCAGCCGTGGCGGTACTGTTCAAATTTCGGGCGGCGATGCGGGTTCATACGCTGTTGGCTCGTACCTTGAGGGTGAAAACACATCAATCACAGCCACAGCAAAAGATGGCTATGACTTCAAGGGTTGGTACTCTGACGAGGATTGCACAAATCTGGTAAGTCAGGAAACAATGATTGCAATCAATAATATTCAGGCAAACCACTTATATTATGCCAAATTTATGATTAAGCAGTTCTCGGTAACAGCGGTTGCAAAGCATCCGCATGATAAGAAGGACAGCACAGTACAGTTTTCTTCTCCTTCATCCGAGGCATCAAACACAAGCGTTACCGTCAAGGTAAACTACAACGGTTCTGCAACATTTGTTGCAAATCCTGGCGAGGGCTATGAGTTTGTCGGCTGGTATTCGGACGAAACCTGTCAGACACTTGTCAGCAACAAAACTCCATACACAGTAAACAGCATAAAGGCTGACTATACTCTGTATGCAAAATTCAAGCTTATTGACCTTAATCTCAAGGTTTATTCAGTAACAGAAGGACAAATCAGCGGTATGGGCGGTACGGTTCAGCTTGGCTCGGATACCCCTGTCGCAAAGATTGAAACAACAGTTGAGTGGGGGACAAGCGCCACACTCACAGCAGCGGCTAATACTAACTACAAGTTTGTAGGCTGGTACACGAATGCGGCTTGTACTGTTGAGGCAGACAGCACAGTTCTCAACAATTGTCTGTACTCGGATAATGTGGTGGAAACTGCGGCGATCAAAAAAGATTTGACTCTGTATGCTAAGTTTATTGATGTAACTCCCCGTAAGGTTACTGCAAATGCCGTGTTCGGCGGAAGTATCGTTGACACAGCCGGTACTGTTCAGGCAGGCGATGCAAAGGCAGGCGCAACTTCAACAACCGAGGTCATCAACGGCGAGGATACTACACTTTATGCAAATGTAAAAGACAGCAAGTATAAATTCATGGGTTGGTATTCCGACAAGGAATGTACAATTGCCGTTGGCGAGAACGAACAGCTTGCCGTTACAAATGTAAGAGCCGATTGCGAATACTACGCATTGTTTAAGTTGCAGTCGTTCTCAATCACAGCAGTTGTTGACGGTTCAGCCGGTACAGTTAAGTTTACCACACCTGAAGAAGTAGGCCCGTCAACCACAAGCGTAACCGTTTCGGTCGATTATGACGGAAGTGCAACATTTGTTGCAGAGCCTTCCGAGGGTTATGACTTTGACGGTTGGTACAATTCAAGCGATACTCTTGTGAGCAACAAGGCAACATATGTGCATGAAAATATCACATCCGACTTTACATTATATGCAAGATTTAAGCTTAAAGAATTTGATGTAAAGGCATCAGCCGTGCTTGACGGTGCAGTCAGCGCCACAGGCGGTACGGTTCAGGTTGGCGACACAACAGCCGCAACTACCGTTTCAACCACAGTTAAGTGGGGCGAGAGCATCACCATGACAGCTACTCCCAAAACGGGTTATTCATTCAGCGGTTGGTACACAGACCTTGCTTGTACAAAACCGTACACAAGCGACTACACAGACAATCCGCTGACAACTGTTATCAAGGCGAACACAACTGTTTATGCAAAATTTGAGCAAAAGCGTGTTGTATATCTGCAGGTTCCCGATGCGTGGAAAACATATAACAACGGTGCAAACACAGCAAGTTTTGCCGTTTATATGTGGGTTGATACCAACACTTACACATGGTTCCCGATGAAACAGGTGAAAAGTACGAAAATACAGAACCGTGGAATAAATTCGGCAAAATCATAGAAGCTGAGAAGGTACCTGAGATTCCCAAACCAAAACAAAATGGTGATGGATATTATATGATTTCTAATGTCCAAGATTTGATATGGTTTTCCTTCGAGTGACTGGGGTAATAAGCGTGCCCAGACAGTCGATGAAACTATCCCGAATGACGGCAGAAACTGCTTTACAATAACAGATAACACCGACGAAGGCCGGAAAGCAACAGGTACATGGAAAAAGTATCCGTTTGACACATTTACCGTTGTGCTTGATGCCGTAAGCTATGACTCAGCAGGCGCTAAGGAAACAAACGGCTTTACAGGCGGTAAAATCAACTTTGGCGGTGTTCAGTACACAAGTGCCGTAACAAAGACATATACCGAGTCAACAACTGTTACCGCAACAGCTGTTTGCAATGACGGTTATCAGTTTGACGGTTGGTATTCAGACAGCGATTGCCTGACAAAGGTTGCAAGCAACGCACAGTTGAGTGTGTCGGTAAATTCTTCGATTCATTACTATGCAAAGTTCGTAAAGAGTTCAACAAAGACACTTTACTTTGTGCCAAACAGCAATTGGACTAAGAACGGTAACGAAAGATTTGCCGCTTATGTTTATCAGAAATCAACAGGCTACAGCAAGTGGTACAGCATGACCGAGGATACATCCAAGGGTTGCTATACATTCACAATGGATACCTCGGGTAACTATGACAGAGTTATATTCTTAAGAATGGACGGCAGTAAGCCCGAAAACGATTTTGCTAACGAGTGGAACCGTACACCGGGTGTAACAAAGGGCAGTGCGGAAGGTCTTGCTATTCCGACAGACGGAACAAACTGCTTTGTTCAGGGAACTGAAAACGACGGTTGGAATAACTGCGGCGGTTCGTGGACAACAAAGTAAAATTAAAGGTTAAATCAACGGAGGTGAAACCATGAAGAAATCAAAATTTGCAATTGTAATCGCACTCGGACTTGTGCTTTGTCTGCTTTGCGGTGTGACCACGACTTTTTCATGGTTCAGCCGTCCGAAGGAAGAGTCGGGCGACACCCTCAAGTGGAGCGGTCAGTACAAAATCAGCAACGGTCAGAACATCAGTATCAAAACCGTTGAGTCAAACGATGACGGTGCTACCTTTGGTGACAATGCCGTTACCAACTTCAGCGGTTCTTTACAGGCCGGAAAAAGAAGATATTTCTGCACCGAAATCTCCAACGCAGGCGATACCGAACAGAGCGTTTCGCTGTTTATTGACCAACTTAAATTTAATAACGCATCGGATTCTCTTTATATCGGTGTCAACAGTCCGCTTAAAACCTATAAGAAATATTCAGGTTCAGCATCGGCAGAGGGAACAGCAACTACTGTTCAGAATAATAAAATGCGTGTGTACTTTCAGCATAAAGGAGTGTCTTATTGGGATTCAGGTAATATAAGTGTTTATTACAGTAACTCAAGCACTCTTGATGAGAAATCTTCACACATAGATGTGAACTACATAGGTTATGTTGGAGATCCGCAAGCGCATACATATTATGTTGATCTTCCGTCAGATACTCAGCAAATTTTCTTCAAGGCGAAAGATAATTCTTCAAGTGCGTTCTATCGCACACAAAATCAGAATGTCAAGAGCCACGGCTTAAGCACAACTCAGAGTTTGGTGTATTACTTAACCGGCGGAAACACAGGTTCTCCTTATTATAATGCGGCAGTAGGTTCTTCTAAAGTTACAGGTGCAAATATCGCTACGAGCTACGGCTCGATAATTGTACCTTTAAACGGAACATTTACTGCATCGCTGACAAGCGGTTTAGATTATACAGGAACGATGAAATACTATGCAGGTTCTAACAGTTGTTTCAGCGTAGATGAAAATACAGGTGTAATAACTCCGAAAAGCATCGGTACATCTAAGCTGTATATGAAAGTTACAGGTACTTTCGGTGACAGTTACCAACTTGAATGTAGTGTTACAGTAACCAGTGCCAAGGAAATAAATCAAGAGAATGTTCCTATCGTAACAAACCTTGAAATCAAGCCGAAAACGCTTGACGGACCTATGGTTTCAAAGGTGTATTGGTACATCAAGAATGAATCATCATCAACAATAACATACACGCTTGATGATGTTTACATTTCGCTCTAATAAAATTTAAAACAAACAAAAGGGTTGTTTTTACAGCCCTTTTTTATTATAATTTATAATCGGTAGCGAAGAATAAAATCCACCCGCAAGCAAGGAAAGAAAAAATATATAGTATTTGCAACAAAATCCGATAAATGTTGCAAAGTTGTTGTTATTCTGTAGGGGCGTTCATCGGACGCCCGCCAGTAAGGGCATAAATTATATGTAGAACAAAATTATATAAATGTCAGAAAATAATTGTCATTTTGTAGCGGCGAACTGTGTTCGCCAATCGTATCGTGTGTAAATACGATACAAATAAAACCATACAATATACTTTTGCTTGTTTTGGTTTTACAACCAAAACAAATGGCGAACGAGGTTCGCCGCTACAAATTATGCACAGCATTCATTACATCAAAACATATGTGTTTAAATAATCCATTTCATCAAGGCGGGCGGATGATATCCGCCCCTACGGATTTGAACGGACAATTGCAAAGCAACGCTCGGGCATTTTATCCGTTGAAATATAAAAACTATCTACACGAACTGAGAACGGTGGCACACCGTGGAGGAATTTATGGAAGAAAAAAACGGGGTTGAAAATACGGTTGAAGTGTCATCAGCAACAACCGAACCAACCAAATCAAAAAGTAAAAAAACAAAAAGGTATGAGTCAAAGCTACGCAAAACCCTGCGAATAATCAAAAATGTAATTTGCTGGGGAGTGCTTGCAATACTCGTGCTGACCGTAATCGTGTTTATGGGTTCAAAGGTGAACGGCAAAACACCTTCGCTTTTCGGATATTCCGTACTCCGAGTTTCAACGGGCAGTATGCAACCTGAACTTATGATTGGCGATGTAATTCTCGGCAAGAGCGTTGACAATCCGACCGAACTCAAGGTCGGCGATGTCATCACTTATCAGGGAAGCGGACAGACCGAGGGACTTCTCGTTACCCACAAGGTTATAGTTGCACCGTACAAAACCGCTGACGGCACATATAAATTGCAGACAAAGGGCGTTGCAAACGATGCCCCCGATCCCGAAATTTCAACAGAAGATGTGCGTTATATTATGGTGTGCAAGCTTGGATTCATCGACACGCTGTACAACCTTTTCCTCTCGCCATGGGGACTGTTGATTTTCATTGCAGTTCTCTTGCTTATATTCTTTGACGAACTCGTTGTCATAGTTCGCATACTGACGGGACACGACAAATCACCGAAAGACGGTGACATCAACGAAATTATTGACCGTTTGCAGAAGGAAAAATTGCAACAAAAGGCGGAATCCGACAGCGATGCAAAATCGGAAGAATAAATAAAATCTGAATAAAAGTAAATTTCGGACGAAAGGAAAATTCTCTTTTCGTCCGTTTTTGTTGTGGTAATGGGTAAAACGGAAAAATGGGTAAAAAATAACTTTATAGGTGCTAAAAACGGCTTTACAGTTGCATTTTTGGGCGATTTGTGGTATATTTTAAACGGTCAAATTTGACCGTAACATACTAATTATATTTAGAAATTGATATGTTCAGGGTGGTTTCATGGATTACAAATTAATAGCACTTGACATTGACGGTACGCTGACAAACTCCAAAAAGGAGATTACTCCCCGTACAAGATATGCTCTTATGGATGCGCAGAAACAGGGTAAGAAAATTATTCTTGCGTCAGGCAGACATCCCGTGGGAATTATGCCGATTGCAAAAGACCTTATGCTTGACCGTTTCGGCGGTTTTATTATGGCATTTAACGGTGGCAAGATTATCAACTGCGAAACAAGCGAAACTATGGTGAGCAAGCTGTTTCCGCTTGAATATCTTCCCGACATCGTGAATGTTCTGAAGGATTCAAATATTACAATCAACACATACGATGACAAGCGAATTATCTCGGACAACAAGGTGAATGATTATTCATATGTCGAAAGAGATGTCATCAAAACCGAAATGGTCGTTGTTGACGATTTTATCTCATCTGTAAGATTCGATATCAACAAAATTCTTCTTGCAGGCGAACCCGATGAGCTTGACAAGTATCAGAAAATTCTTGCAGACCGTTATGACGGCTTGCTCGATGTATATAAGAGTGCGCCTTATTTTCTTGAGATTATGCCGTTTGGTGTGACAAAAGGCTCAATGCTTCCGCTTTTGCTTGACAAACTCAAGATTAAGAGGGAAGAACTTGCCGCTTTCGGCGACAACTACAACGATATGACAATGATAGGCTATGCAGGTCTTGGTGTTGCCATGGGTAATGCAGAACCCGATGTCAAGAAAATTGCCGATTACATCTGTGAGTCAAACGATGAGGACGGCATTGCAAACACACTTGATAAGTTCGTTTTAAAGCAATAACCGCAAAGGCAGAGCCTTAATATCGGCTTGAAAATTTAAAATTTAACTTAACGGAGCGTTATATTCTGTTGCAATCTTTAAAAGAGTTGTAAAAAACAGAATCTGACGCTCCTTTTTGTGTATAATAGCCAAATTGAGGGCTTAATCTTTGGCGGCATCAAACTTGTAATTATTCTTCAAAAGAAAAATGGACTTTGCTGTCTAAATTATAATATATTTGTATGTTATGTTGTACGAAGTATGACAAAAGGAGGAAAATCTATGGCAAAGATGAAAAAATTGCTTGCTTTGATTTTGTCGATTTGCGTAATATGCACGGTATCTGTTATGTCCGTAAGTGCGGCTAACAAAGATGACGATAACGACACTTCGGCATCAAGCACAATCACAGTACACTACTACTGTGAGGAAGGCACGCCCACAATCTACTATTGGAACAGCCTTCCGAAAAATATCAGCACGAAGTACCCCGGCGTTAAAATGACTTCCGAGGGAAACAACTACTACAGATACACTTTCAACGATGTTACAAAAATCAATATGCTTTTTGTAACAAACGGTAAGCAGTCTGCAGAACTCACAAGAAACACAGGTGAGTGGTGGTACAAAAACAAGAAGTGGTACAGCAAGAGCCCTGAAGATGTTCAGGATTTCGACCGTACAGACCTTCGTGAGGATTCACTCTATTTTGTAATCACAACTCGTTTCTATGACGGCGACACAGGCAACAATGTTCATTGTTGGGATGACGCACAGGCAAACAACCCCGACAGCGATCCCGCATGGCGTGGTGACTTCAAAGGCCTTATCGACAAACTTGACTACATCAAGGCTCTCGGATTCAGCGCAATTTGGATTACTCCTGTTGTAACAAACGGCGGCGGCTATGACTACCACGGCTACCACGCTTTTGATTTCTCAACAGTCGATGCTCGTTACGAGAGTGACGGTGCTACATATCAGGATCTTATTGATGCCGCTCACGAAAAGGGCCTCAAGATTATTCAGGATGTTGTATGGAACCACACAGGTAACTTCGGTGAGGCTAACCTCTGCCCGATGTTCACAAAGGAATACAGCTCAATTCAGGATCTTGCATCACCTGACAGCATGAAGGTTATCGAGGGCAGTGACCTTGATAAGTCATATCCGGACTATGACAATATGGGCGGAACTGCTCAGTTCCAGGCTCGTCTTGATATTCTTCAGGGCATCCACAACAGCGGTCATAACACAAACGAGGCTTATCACAGAGAAACAGCCGGTGGCGGTTGGGGACAGCCTCTTGAGCAGTATGCGTCAATCGAAGGCGACTGCCGTGACCTTAACACAGAGAACCCTGAAGTTGCAAAGTATATCAACGATACATATACAGGATATGCAGACATGGGTGTTGACGGCTTCAGACTTGATACAGAAAAGCACATCAACCGTTGGACACTTAACAGCGCATATTTCCCTGCTTATGAAAAGTATGAGAACTTCTACATCTTCGGCGAAGTTTGCGCAAGATGGAGTGAGTACATCAACGAAGGCGGTCAGTCAGACTCTCCGTTCTTCTACACTTGGAAAGAAACAAAGAGCAGTTGGCAGAACAATTGGGGTACTAAGTTCAGCGATTGGGAAACTAACTTCTCAAATTCTAAAAAGCATTATTCAGAGTACAGCACAAGATCATTGGTTGAAACAAGTGACAATGCATTCCTCAAGGGTATTAACTACCATACTCCTGATTACAGCAAGTCAAACGGCACAGGTGTAATTGACTTTACAATGCATTGGAACTTTGAGAATGCAAACAAGGCATTCAACACAGCTCTTGGCGAGGACAGCGCATTCAACGATTCAACATGGAATGTTGTTTATGTTGACTCTCACGACTATTCACCTGACTTCTGCCAGAAGGTTCGTTACACAGGCGGTACACAGGCTTGGGCTGAGAATATGGACCTTATGTTCACATTCCGTGGCATTCCTTGTGTTTACTATGGTTCTGAAACTGAGTTCCAGAAGGGACAGGTTATTGATGTAGGTCCTAACGCACCTCTTTCAACAACAGGTCGTGCATACTTCGGTGACAACATCGAGGGTAGTGTAACAGCAACAGACTTTGGTACATACACCAACGCAAGCGGTGCAGTTGCAAAGACACTTCAGTCACCTCTTGCTGTTCATCTCCAGCAGCTCAACCAGATCAGAAGAGCAATTCCTGCACTTCAGAAAGGTCAGTACACAACTGACAACGCATATGTATCAGGCAATATGGCATTCATCCGCCGTTATACACAGGGCGGTACAGACAGCCTTGCTTGCGTATCTATCTCAGGCGGTGCTACATTCAAGAACATTCCTAACGGCAAGTACATTGACGCTGTTACAGGCGATGTTAAGTATGTTACAAACGGCACACTTTCAGTATCTTCTGTAGGTCAGGCTAACATGAGAGTTTATGTTTGCTGTGCAGACGGTTTCACAGGCATTGACGGTCAGATCGGTACTAACGGCACATATCTCAAGTAATAAAATAATGTTGTTTTTTGCGGAGCGGGTTTTTCCTGCTCCGTATTTTTCTGCCCGAAATTCCAAAATGACGGATTGTCAATTTTTATCCGTCAAAATACACCGCATTTATAAATAAATATCCGTAAAAAATGCGTGATGATGAATAAAAAGACAGAAAATTATGCAAGTTCTACATATAAGGAGAAAAAACGGTATGACACTTCTGCAAGAATTGTACCTTTTCTTTTTTGCAAATATGTGCTATAATATATAAAATATGGTTTCAATTTATTGTGAGAATTAAAAGGGAGTGTTACTATGACAAACGGCGAGTATTCGGATGTTACACCGCAGATTCATGCGTTGGCACAAAAAATGACTCATAATTCCGTTATTGACACAGATTTATACAGCAAATACAATGTTAAAAGAGGTCTGCGTGACCTTGACGGTAAGGGCGTTCTCACCGGTCTTACCGATATTTCGACAATCACACAGAATAAGCTTGTTGACGGAAAGCTTGTTCCGTGCGAAGGTGAACTTCGTTACAGAGGCTACAATGTAAAGGACATTGTTGACGGTATCCTTGCAGATGACCGTTTCGGTTTTGAGGAGGTAACATACCTTCTTCTATTTGGTGATATGCCTAACGAACAGCAGTTGAAGGATTTCAAGGAACTTCTCGTTCAGTACAGAACCCTTCCTCAGCACTTTGTCCGTGATGTTATCCTCAAGGCTACAAGTAACGATATGATGAACTCAATCGCAAGAAGTGTCCTCACACTTTTCTGCTATGACAAGAACGCTAACGATACATCAATCGACAATGTTTTAAGACAGTGTATACAGCTTATCTCAGTATTTCCTCTTTTGTCGGTTTACGGCTATCTCGCATATAATCACTATCAGCGTGATAACAGCCTTTATATCCACCGTGCAGAGCCTACAATGTCAACAGCCGAGGTTATTTTGTCGCTTCTTCGTCCTGACAGACACTATACTCCGCTTGAGGCAAAGGTTCTTGATATGGCGCTCATTCTCCATATGGAACACGGCGGCGGTAACAACTCAACATTTACAACACATGTTGTAACATCTTCGGGTACAGATACATACTCGGCAGTAGCCGCAGCGCTTGCATCACTCAAAGGTCCTAAGCACGGCGGTGCAAATGTTAAGGTTTACTATATGTTTGAGGACCTCAAAAAGCATGTCAAAGACTGGAAGGACGAGGACGCTCTCGAGGCTTACCTCGAAAAGCTCCTTGACAAGCAGGCTTTTGATAAAAAAGGTCTTATCTACGGTATGGGACACGCAGTTTATACAATTTCCGACCCTCGTCAGCAGATTCTTCACGGTGCGGTTAAAAAACTTGCAGAGGCAGAAGGTCATAACGATGAATTTGACCTCTATGAGAGAGTTGAAAGACTTGCTCCGAAGGTTATCGGCAGAAAGCGTAAAATCTACAAAGGCGTTGCCGCCAATGTCGATTTCTACAGCGGACTTCTCTACAGCCTTCTTGACATTCCGTGTGAGCTTTATACTCCGCTTTTCGCAACAGCCCGTATCACAGGTTGGAGCGCACACAGACTTGAGGAGCTTATCAACTGCGGCAAGATTATCCGTCCTGCATATATGAGCATTTCCGAAAACAAGGAATATGTTGATTTGAAAGACAGATAATGATTATGACGCTTGCGTCATAATCATTTAAAAGGTAAAAGTTAATAAGTAATAGTTGCGGTGGCGGTGTTCCACCGCAATTTATTTGAGAGGATAGTTTTAGAAGTGCGAGAATTAAATTGCCCGAGCGCAGGGTAAATTGAAAGTTGAAAATTTAAAATGAAAAATTTTGGTCGGGTAGACAGTTTGCAAAACGCAAATCATTGTCGCCCGACCGTTTTTTATATATGAAATTAACTGTTTAATCGTAGGGGTAGTCTTGCGCCCGCCAAGTGATGACTGAAAATTTGTGTTATATACAATTTTTATAAATGTCGCAAAATTACTGTTAACTTGTAGGGGAGAACCTCGTTCTCCCGCCCGTGTGTAGCACACGATTGCACGCTTTGCGTGCAAATTTGAATACACGGTTTAGATTATATCAAATATATTTGTATAAACATAAACATTCATCAAGGCGGGCGGATAATATCCGCCCCTACAAGTTTACGAAATTTACAAAATTTGTTTTAACATAAAATATGCACGATTACTTGCGGGCGACCGATGATCTCCCGTCTGAAATATAGTCGCAATGCGTTGTGCATAAATGCACTGCCTATTGCTCGTTATTTCAGACAGCGCATTGTTCCCTTTATCCGCCACAGGCGGCGGTCGCAAGGCTACCAATCGTTTTGTGTGTAAACACAAAACGAATACATACATAATTTTTGTCGTATAAAATGATATGTTAATAAACAAATAATTTGTGTTAAGTCGAACCGATTTTACAATCGTTTCGATTGGCGTTCACTGAACGCCCCTACGATTTTTCCGCAACATTCATCTTAAAACAACAAAAGACCGCTCATTGAGCGGTCTTTAAAGTGCTGTGTGTTAAATTTAAAAATCTATTGCAATTAGCAGAAGAATACATCCATTTCTTCTTCGTTGCCGTCAGCAACAAAGTATGCCTTGCTTTCTTCGGGCTTGAGATAGATTGAAATTTCCTTTGCGTCCTTGCCGTATGTAGCCTTAACATTTTTGATTACTTCTTCAACAGGAACCTGTGCGCCTGCATATTCTACGAAGAAATTAACCTTTGTTTCAACCGGAACGGGCTTCTTTGGAGCAACCTTCTTAGGAACTGTTTTCTTAACAGGAGCCTTTTTAACGGGTTCTGCCTTCTTAACAGTTTCAGCCTTTACGGTTTCTGTCTTTGCAGGTTCAGCCTTCTTTGCAGTTGTAGCAACAGTCTTAGCAGGCTCAGCCTTTGCAACAGTCTTTTTTGCAGGCTCTTCCTTAACGGGAGCAGTCTTTGCAGCGGCTGTTTTTGCAGTTGTTTTCTTTGTTGTTGCCATAATAAATCCTTCTTTCAAAGTAATAAAATATTGCAGAAATAAAAGTTTTATCTTTTGTAAATATTATACATTTCAGAGTAAAAAATGTCAACGAAGTGTACAAAAATTCGGCGGTTAATACATATTTGCGAAAAAATAGAATTCCTGTTAGTTGAAATGCACAATGTTATCACCTCATATTTGTGAACTATGTCGTTTTTTCTTGTCAAAAAAATGAAAAAAAGCACATCTTCATTTGAAAACCTCTTGCAACTGTGCTAAAATGGTAGCTAATCAATTTAAGAGAGAAGTATGATTTATGGGAGAAAATTTCATCGTTATAGCACAACAGGTGCTTGTACTGTTCATTCTGATTGCAGTTGGTTTTATTTGCGGTAAAAAGAAAATCATCACCGATTTTTCCGCCCGTCACATGACCGACATAGTATTATATGTTGTAACGCCCTGCGTTATGATTTCCGCTTTTCAGCGTGAGTTCTCGTTTGAACTTTTGAGCGGACTCATAATCTGCGTTGCTTGCTCGGCACTCATTTTTGCTGTGTCAATTCTCATCTGCAACCTCATTTTCCGTGACAAGGATGAAAGCCGTAAGGCTGTTATCCGCTTTGCGACAATCTATTCAAACTGTGCGTTTATGTCATTGCCCCTCCAGAAGGCAATTCTCGGCGATGACGGTTGGTTCTACGGCTCAATTTTCGTTGCCGTGTTCAACATTTTTGTATGGACACACGGACTTGTTTCAATGAGCGGTGACAAAAAACAGCTTTCATTCAAAAAGCTTGTTCTCAACCCCGGTCTTATCGGTGTTGTTCTTGCAATTATCCTGTTCATCACGGGCTTTAAACTTCCGTACATAATCAGCCAGCCGGTTGAATATCTTGCGGCTCTGAACACTCCGCTCCCGATGCTCATTATCGGTTTCTACCTTTCACAGGCTGACTTCAAAAAGGCATTCACCGACAAGGGTGTATATTTTTCATCGGCAGTTCGTCTGATTGTTTTGCCGATGATTACAGCGGTTGTAATGTCATTGTGCCATGTCACACCGGTTATTACAATGGCTTGCGTAATTGCCACATCAGCGCCTACTGCCGCAACAACAACTATGTTTGCGACAAAGTTCAACAAGGATGTTGAGCTGTCGGTTAGCATCGTTGCCGCAACAACGGTATTTTCACTTGCAACAATGCCGTTTGTAGTTATGCTTACAGGCATGATGAGCGGATTTAGTAGTTAATGTAAAATGGAAAATTGAAAATAGAAAATTAAGGTCGGCGGTGTGCCACCGCAGACCTTTCGAGAAGATAGTTTAGATAAATGAATTGCATTGATGCCCGAAACGGCATTGATGCAATTTTTATTTTATATGAGTTTAACTGTTTAATTGTAGGGGCGCTCATTGGGCGCCCGCCAAGTAACGGCACAAATTATGTTCTGAAACAAATTTTATAAATGTCGCAAAAGAAACTACTGCTTTGTAGCGGCGAACCTCGTTCGCCATTTGTTTTGGTTGTAAAACCAAAACAAGCAAAAGTATATTGTATGGTTTTATTCGTATCGTGCTTACACACGATACGATTGGCGAACACGGTTCGCCGCTACATTGGAATACACAACATTCATCACATCCAAATATATGTGCTTAAACGAAACCTTTTATCGAGCGGGCGTCCGATGAACGCCCCTACAGACACACATATACTTCCATATAAAACAGAGGCTGCCGTAAAAATATATGGAAATCTCGGCTAAAATTTGATATAATGAACACATAAAAATATATAATCCTTTGAGGGGGACTGTATTATGTCGAGAAATCCTATGCAAAAACAGAAACTTTTGTATCTGCGGAAAATTCTTCTTGAAAAAACCGATGAAAATCACGGGTTGACTTCAAGTGAAATTTTGGCGGAACTTTCATTGTACGGGATAACTGCGGAGCGAAAAAGCCTTTACGATGATTTGCAGGTGCTTGAAAAGTTCGGAATGGACATCTGCAAAACAAAATCATCAACCGTGAAATATTATGTTGCAAGCAGAGATTTTGAACTGCCCGAGTTGAAACTCCTCGTTGACGCAATTCAAAGCTCCAAATTCATTACCGAAAAAAAGAGCATTTCGCTCATTCACAAGCTTGAAGGGCTTGCAAGCGTTCACGAAGGCAAGGAACTGCAACGGCAGGTTTTTATTGCAAACAGAGCCAAAACAATGAACGAACGAATTTACTATTCGGTTGACAAAATTCAGAATGCGATTGCACTCAACCGCAAAATCTCGTTTAAATATTACCGTTGGGAACTTGATTTTTCGGGTATGGAGCGAATTGTCAAGCGTGAAAAAATCAAGGACGGCGGATATGTTGCCTCACCGTGGGCGCTGTGTTGGGATGACGAAAACTACTATCTCATCGCCTATGACACCTGTGCCGACAGCATTAAGCACTACAGAGTTGACAAAATGGACGATATCGAGGTTCTTGACGATGAGCGTGACGGGGGAAAGACCTTTGAAAAATTTGACCTTGCCGGCTATTCAAAAGGTGTTTTCTCAATGTTCGGCGGTGAAAAAACAACTGTTAAACTGTCGGTTGACAATGACTGCATAGGTGTTATTGTTGACAGATTCGGCAGGGATATTTTTGTTACAAAGGAAAGCGACACAACATTCAGCGTTTCGGTTGATGTTATGACGAGCAAACAGTTCTATGCGTGGGTGTTCGGTCTTGGCGGAAAGGTCAGAATTCTCTCACCGCAAAATGTTGTTGATGAATTTAAAAGTCAGCTTGAAAATGTAAACAATTCATTTTAATTGTCATTCGGTTGGCAATATTTCATATTGAAATCTTAAAATAACAATGTCCGATTCAAAAATAATCATAACAATTATCAGTAGATAAATTGATACATTATTGCGTAGGATTAAAAATCAATTAACATACAGCAGATTGCGGAATATTCAAAATTTGCATTAATTGCAGTTTATACATTTATTTTTTGCACATTTGTCGTAATTATTGACTTTGTTGTGCATAAAGTCTATTATATTGTTGTAGTGATTAGTTGTGTTGTTTTCAGACACAAAATGTTTGAAAACATAATTTTTAGAATCGGGGTTATTATTATGAGTTTTGATTTCTTGCGTTCGGCAACTGCATCCAGCTCTGCTTACAGAGTAGTTTGCGGTGAGATGATTATTGACGACAATATGTGGAATGTTCACAACGAGGTTCTTATGGCTGTTGTAAGGGACGGCTATATGACCATTGAAATGGGTGCTAACACATATTCACTTTCAACAGGTGACATTTACTTTGTTTCACCTAACCAGAGATACAAAATTAACAATACAGGTAACGCAAGAGTTGAGGTTGTTCTTCTTAACCTTTCAAATCCTGCATCGCTCACTCAGGAATTCATTCCGCAGAGTCTTATCAGAGGTCTTGTAACAGGCAACTGCACTCACTTTGCAAAAGTTCCGAGAGGCGACTACCGTTACAACAATCTTATTGACGATATGAATACCGTTATTTCTGCCGAGAATGAAAAGCACGAGTTCTTCCAGATTCTTGTTCACGGCAAAATGTACGATATTTTCTATATTCTTTTCTCATCAGGTCTTGTTAAGATTTGTGATGTTGAGGCTCAGGGCAAAAAGTACCGTGCTCTCCGCAGAATTACAGAGTACATCAACAACAACTTCTGCGACAGCATTACTCTTGATACAATCGCTCAGACAACAGGTCTTAGCCGTTACTATGTATCACATCTCTTTAAGGAGCTTATGAACACAACATTTGTAAACTACCTTAACGAGCTCAGACTTACAAGAGCCGCAATGCTCCTCACAACAACAGACACTCCTGTTATCGAAATTGCAGGTATGTCAGGTTTCAACAACATCTCAAACTTTAACAGAGCATTCAAGATGTACTATGATACAACACCTTCAAAGTACAGAAGAGCCGAGAAACAGTCTGTATAAAAATATTTTTAAAATAAAAAGCCGGTGCATATGCATCGGCTTTTGTTTGTGGTAATAATTTGTCCGCTTAGGTAATATTGTTTAAAAAAGGCAGTTTATTTTTGTAGGATGCTCAAGTTGAAAAGGAATTCATACGGTGGTATAATTATAACATGTGTGACTGCGTATTTGTGCGTGTCATTTGTGTTTAGAAGTATTAAACGGCGGTGAAACGATGAAGTTTTTCAATAAAAATATAAATAAAATTTTGTCGGTTGTGCTTGTTGTAGTTTCCGTTTTGGTGGTGTTGCAGTTTGTCTGCTCAAACGGCACTCTCAATGCCGGAGAAACTCCGAAAGATTCGGCAATGGCAAGGGTAAATCCGAATATTCAGAAGATTGTCCCGACAACGGCTGTTCCCACAACAACCGTTCCCGTTGAAACAACAACGGCAAAGCCTAAAGCGACCAAGGCAACAACTCAACCTCAGACAAAAGCTACCAAGGCGACAAAAGCGACAACTCAGCCCGTAACAACAGCACAGGCGACAATTCCGTTTGCAACGGCAATTCCGCCGAAAGAGCCTGTTGATTACCAGTCGCAATGGGACGCAGGCTATCTTGTGGCGATTGACAATCCCGACAAAACCTATGAATGTGCCAAAGTAACCCTCACAGACGAGGACAGAGATCTTCTCGAAAGACTCTGCATGGGCGAATTCGGCTCGGGCGGTTTTATCGGAGCGGCACTCATTGCTCAGTCTGTAAAAGACGCAATGTGTTTTGACGGCTACCCGACAGTTGCCTCGGTTATCGAGAACTGCCACTACACGGGCAGTACCAAAATCGGCACAAATCAGGACTGTATTCAGGCGGTAAGCTATATCTTTGACGAAAACAAAGATGCCGTTCAGCACCGCATTATGTATATGTATAACCCCGATATGGTTCAGAGCGCCTTCCACGAAAGCCAGAACTATATTCTTACATATCAGACCGTCAGATTTTTTGACAGGTGGGGGTATTGACGAAAATCTTTGATTTTCGTCAGCTAAATTCACACTGCGTGTGAGTGAAATTCGCCGTTGGCGAGTGAAATTTGACTTTGTCAAGTGAAATTGCCCTATCGGGCAGTTAGAGTCGGGAAACTTTGTTTCTCGACTTTTTTTGATTTGCTTTGCAAATCGTAGGGGCGCTCATTGGGCGCCCGCCTTGATGAATGGATTTGTTTTATAAAAATATTTTGATGTGATGGATGTTGTGTGTAATCTGTAGCAATAACTTTGTGATATTTATATAATTGAATTTAACATAGATTTTCTGCTGTTACTGACGGGAGAACGAGGTTCTCCCCTACAAAATAGCAATAACTTTGCGACATTTATATAATCGGATTTAACATAGATTTTGTACCGTTACTTGCGGGCGTCCGATGAACGCCGCTACTGTATGGCAGTAACTTTGTGGGATTACCCGCACAACAATCAAAAATTAACAACTTCTTTTTCTTCGATTTTATCTGTCGGTTCGGGTTTTTCTTCGGAATATTTATCCTTGAAACCGTCAACAACTTCGCAGATGATTTTTGTTGATGTCATGAACATTACTCTGACTTTGAATTTTTTCTTAACATACTTATTGACTGCGCCGGCGCCCATTGTGCCGTTGGCTTTGGTGTACGGTGAATTTGCGATATAGCCGACCGTGCCGATGTTTTTCATTGTGACCTTGATTGCCTCGCTGTCATACGGGTTGTTGTGTTCCTTTTTGCAGGTCAGCTTTTTGCCGACGCTGAACGGATTAAAACCGTAGTAATATTTCATTCCCGTGATTGTAACATAAATCTTTTTCATAATAATTTCCTCCTTTGAATTTGTGGATTATCGTCTGCGGCGATTTTTGCGGTGGGTGGGTTTCTTTTTCATTCCCATAATCGCCTTTGCAGAACCCGACACAGCGTATGCCGTGAAAATGTAGACACAGAAATTCAGCATTGTTATTCCTCCTCGTTTTCATTTGCCTTCCTTACTGTATCTAGCTTAAATGACAAAGTGAAGTTAGGGTAAATATATCCTTTTCACAACAAAAAGCCAAATAAGCGGTTTTATGAGGCTTTTAATAGGATATATACCCTCAAAAAGCCGAAATTTAATATATCTCACTGTCTTTTTTGC
>CACXYD010000011.1 GCA_902771755.1 uncultured Ruminococcus sp.
CAAAAAACAATACAAAACAAGCGGCAGTTTAAACAACCACCACTTGTCAATTTCAATTATTCTGTTTTAATGCTACCCCAACTATTGACATAGAGCCGTAATTATACTTTATTCTATTTTTTCGGGTTACCCCAACTATTGACATTGAGCCATTCTAAAAACTGTCCGTAGGACAATATCACGCATCTTGATGCATATATCTGTACAACAATATAACTCGCATTAGCGAATATAACTGAAAAAGACGATTGTATAAATACAATCGTCTTTTTCATGGTGGGAGAAGATGGATTCGAACCATCGAAGCGAAACGCAACAGATTTACAGTCTGCCCCCTTTGGCCACTCGGGAATTCTCCCATATTAAGTTTTTCAAAAATCGAAGCCTACTGCCTAAACAGTAGGCTTCAATGGAGCTGGTGGACGGACTTGAACCCCCGACCTGCTGATTACAAATCAGCTGCTCTACCAACTGAGCTACACCAGCGAATTTAGCTTTTCGCTCTTGCGTTTACTCTGTAATTTCGAGTGCTTATATAATATATCACATTCTTCATCATTTGTCAACACTTTTTTCAAACTTTTTTAAATTTTTTTGAAGTGTTTTCATTTTGAAGATGCTCTCGAATGAGTCAGCTTGATTATTATATCATCCTCGACCGTATTCGTCAAGAGTTTTTTTGAAAAAAAGTTTTCATTGTATTTTTTAAACAAAATATCCTATGAATTTTCATAAACCATTTTTAGAATATAGTATTGTACACAGGAGTTCATAATGATAAAATAATATTATTAACAATACGGCTTTTGCGGTAGCGTACATCTTTGAAAATCAAAGGCGGTCAGCGAGTCGCTGTCCGGAAACAAAATTTAACCACATAGATTTCACAAGTGAAATCTTACCCGCCAATCTGCTCCACTGAGGTCATTAATCATTTCATGATTTTAAACTCAGCTACGCAACTTGTCGGTCATTTTAGTACCGCAAGAGCCGTGTATTGTTTTAGGTGGTGATTTTACGGAAATTCATAACGGTACGGTAACTTTTGGAAAAGAGGATACTAACTTTGTTTCAAAGTTCGGGATTACAAACGCAACAGATATGGTTCTTGATTTTAAAGGCCGGCATAACCTTCCGTTTATCTATGACACCTACCAGCTTGCACATTTTCTGAAAATTTCAAGGAAAGAGCTTTTCAGCATTACGAATAACTGCAATGAAATGTATCAAATTTCACAGATTCCGAAAAAATCAGGCGGATTCCGTGAAATTTCTTCTCCTAACGGCAAGCTTAAAAATGTTCAGAGAATAATTCTTGAAAACATTTTGCAGGACATACCGATATCGGAATTTGCAACTGCCTATCATCAAGGGGCAAAACTTGAGGATAATGCGTCACCGCATATCGGCAAAAAATATCTGTTAAAACTTGATTTATCCGATTTTTTCGGACACATCCGTTTTGACCGTGTTTATTCCTCTGCTTTTAATTCAAATTATTTTCCGAAACAAATCGGTGCTATGCTGACAACACTTTGTTGCCTTGAAGACACACTTCCGCAGGGAGCGCCTACATCGCCTGCCCTGTCTAATATTGTGATGAAAAATTTTGACAACAATTTTGGAGCATGGTGTAAAACTCACAACCTTTGCTATACCCGATATTGCGATGACATTACCGTTTCAGGCGATACATCTTTATATTCTGCATTTAACAAGGCAAAAGCATGGCTTGAAAATATGGAATTTGAAATTAACGAAAGCAAAACTCACTTTGTTTCAAATGCCAACCGCATGACTGTTACGGGGCTTACCGTTAACGAGAAAGTGAACATCACCTCAGACTACAAGCGAAATCTCCGTCAGGAAATTTTTTATGTTCTGAAATACGGCTTTGAAAATGCAATCATACACGAAAACATAACAGACTTCATTCACGATAATGTTGCCTGCACCCAAAGTTACTACAACCACCTTATCGGCAAAATTAATTATGTTCTGTCAGTAGAAAGCGGCAATGCTTATTTTATGAAAGCACGAGATGAGTTGAGGAGGTTTGTGGAGAAAGGCTGATTGGTGACAAATAAAATGACCGCACAGTTTATGTGCGGTTTGTTTTTTATAAGTTCAATTCTGATTATCATTTTTCTTAGCGGTATTTATTGAATATATGAGCATATTTTGATTCATAGATATTTGCTCCAATTGATGTACCTGACCGAATAAGTTGATTTGTCAAAACAGATTCACGATATTTACTTTTTATTTCTTTGCAAGTATTAACTATATCTATTGCAAATATTTTTGCTTTTTCAAGCATAATGCTTTCAGCCATGTATTCACTTCTATTTTTATAAGTTTTAATTTCAGCTAAATTCTGCGACAGGTCGCAAAGTGACTACAATTTATACACAACATTCATCATATCAAAACATTTTTATAAAACAAATCAATTTATCAAGGCGGGCGCCCAATGAGCGCCCCTACTGAATTGTGACATTTATAAAAATTATATATAGCAAAAATTTTCTGTCTTTGCTTGGCGGGCGGATAATATCCGCCCCTACAAATAAAAAGCAACTTTCATTTAAAATAAACTGTCGGGAAATACAGCTTTGCATTTTGCAATGTATCTCCCCGACCATAACTTTTCACTATTAACGATTAACTTTTACTTGCCCGTCAGAGCAATTTAGCTATTCGCAGGATAATTCAACTAAAAAACATGCCCGAAGTACCTTGTACAGACTTAAACTTCCTACCTCGCTTGTTGCGTCCTGTGCTTAGCTATGCCTCCATAAACGCTCCTCCCTAAAAATGCCCCACAGGGGCATTTTCTTCACGGTCGGCTTCAAATCCCTTCGGATTCTTGGCGGACTAAAATAAAGGGGACACCTTCAAGGTATCCCCTTTATTTTGGCCCGCCCGAAGGGACTTGAACCCCCATTCTCCGGAATCGGAATCCGTTGCGTTATCCAATTGCGCCACGGGCAGGTATATGCGGCAGGATATTTCGCCTGCCGATTTTTCCTTTTTAATTCACATAAACTTTTATTTGTAAATCAATCAAACATAAATCAACCGCAAAACTGCTCTGCGACTGTCTTTAACTTAGATTATACAATAATATTCAGCTTTGGACAAGGGAAATTTGTCAGTCTGATTATACAGCAATCATTCTGCCATACTTTCAAGTTCTTCCCAAATTTCGTACTGTTCTTCCTGCTGTTTCTGCAAATCCTCGAGCAGTTTTGAAAGCTCCATAAGCTTTTCGTAGTCCGCGGCAACTTCTTCGTTTGAGAGAAGTTCCTGCGTTTTGGCAATTTCTTCGTCAAGTCGCTCAATTTCAGCCTCTGCCTTTTTCAGCTTAGTCTGTCTTTTGCGTTCTTCACTCTGCTTTTGCTTTTGCAAAAAGTAATCATTCTGCGGTTTTTCTTTTTTATCTTTCTTGCTCTCAGCCTGAACAGCAACCTGTTTTTCGGCAGTTGTGCGTTCAAGGTAGTAATCATAATTTCCGAGATACTCCTTTACTCCGTCATTTGTAAGGAGTAAAATTCTGTCGGCAATTTTATTTATAAAGTAACGGTCGTGGCTGACAATCAACATTGTACCGCTGTAATCAAGCAAAGTTTTTTCAAGTTCTTCTCGAGATGATGCGTCAAGGTGGTTTGTCGGCTCATCGAGGAGCAAAAAGTTACTGCCCTTGAGCATTAATTTTAAGAGCGATACTCTCGCTCTTTCGCCGCCGCTCATTTTTGAAAGCGGTTTGAACACTTCTTCGCCCTTAAACAGGAATGATGCAAGCGCACTTCTGACTTCAGTCTGCGTCATATTCGGGAAGGTGTCCCACACTTCATCAAGTGCGGTTTTTGAGAGGTCAAGGTTCTGTTGCATCTGGTCAAAGTAACCGACCTCAACATTTGCGCCGTAGTCATATTCGCCGCAATCCATAGGAGTTTTGCCCGTTAAAATTCTGAACAGCGTAGTTTTACCGCAACCGTTGCCGCCGATGATGAACACTCTCTCGCCTTTTCTGATATGTATGTCAACATTTTTGAAAAGCTGTTTGTCGTCAAACGACTTTGCAAGGTTTTTGCAGATTAAAACATCGTTACCGCTTTCACATCTCGGCTCAAAATGCATACGCATTGTTTCAAGCTCGCTTTCGGGGGCAACAAGCTGATCTTTGATTCTGTCAGCCTCTTTCTGCTTACTTGCGGCTGTGATAAAATTGTGAGCCTGTCCCCAGCGTTTCTGCTGTTCAACAATGCCCTCAATACGCTTTATCTCCTTTAAATCGTGTTCATATTTATTTTTCAGCGACTCGTTCACCGATTCTTTTTTCTTGACAAATTCCGAATATGAACCCTTATAGACCATTGCACGGTTATGCTCAAGCTCAATCGTCTTGTTGGTTACATTATCGAGAAAATAACGGTCATGGCTGATGATAATCATTGCGCCCTTGAAATCTCTCAAAAAGCCTTCAAGCCATGCGATTGCGTCAATGTCAAGGTGGTTTGTCGGCTCGTCAAGGAGGAGCATATTGCTCTGCGACAGCAACAGCTTTGCAAGGCAAAGCTTTGAACGCTGACCACCGCTTAAATTACCAACGGGCATTGCAAAGTCATTTTCGGAAAATCCGAGTCCTAAAAGTGCGGAACGGGTTCTGCTCTTATAGGTCAGACCGCCTGCTCTTTCAAACTGCTCAATGAGCATTGTTTGTCTTTCAACAAGCTCGTCAAGGTTTCCGGACTTGTTGTCAATCTGATGTGCAAGTGCGGAAATTTCGTTTTCCATATCAGAAAGATAGTCGAACACGGAAAGCAGTTCGTGATACACATCTGCCCTTGGATTGTTGCAGGCATGCTGTTCCATATATCCGGGACGGACATTTTTTGAAAAGGTCACAGTTCCCGAAACAGGCGAGATTTCGCCGTTGAGTATCTTAAAGAGAGTTGTTTTACCGACTCCGTTAGCTCCGATAAAGCCCACCTTATCTCTTTCTTCAACATCAAATGAAACATCGGTAAAAAGGTTTCTTTCGATAAAAGTCATTGTAAGATTTCTTACTGATAATGCCGGCAAAACATACACTCCCTTTCAAATTCGCTACCCCTTATTGTACATTAAAATCGACAAAAGAGCAATACAAAATTGAAAATATGCCACAGGTTTACAAGGGCATAGGACACAATTCCGACCGTTAAAAGCATTTCGGCTGTTTTGCTCCTGCCGATTTCGGCAAGTTTGTAGATTAACGCACAACCAAAAATAAGCACAAGCGGCAGGATTCCTTTGATTAGCAATGTGAGCCAAAAGTTCTCAAGCACAGGCTGCATAACGGGATTTGCCTCAACAAAATGTCCGCTGCCGATGAGTGCCTCGGTGCAAATCCAGTCAACAATGTTGAGAAAATATAGCAGTCCGAGTTTGTAATAAAACGAACGGTTTTCGTGACTTTTTTCATTGCCGATATTATTGACATCGGATTCATTTGCCGATTTCAGATTAAACACAACAGTTTTTTCAAGTTCGGCTTTTTCTGTCATACACAACACCTCAACGGTATTTTCTCCCGCAGAGAATGTTATATTCACACAAAAGAAAAGAGCCTCCTTTCGGAAGCTCATAATGAAAACGAATTATTCAAAGTTAATGTCGCCGTCATATTTCTTTTTGAAAAGTTCAAATACCTTGTTAAGAGTATCTTCGTCATCAATGCTGACATACTCCTCTGTTTCTTCGTCAATCTGATTAATCTGAAGAATAACAACCTCGTCTGCATCTTCGTCATTTTCGATGAGAACGATGTACTCTGTACCCTCAAACTCGATTACATCAAGAAATTCAAATTCAATTTCCTGACCGTTTTCGTCCTCAAGAGTGATGAGCATACCCTGATCTTCTTCGTTCATAATCTCATTTTTTGTATCTGCCATAGCGTATTCCTTTCCGAATGCGTTGAACGCCTCATAAAATAAATTAAGTTTAGTATAACCCAAAACATCGGTAAAATCAACACTTTATTTGTAAAGAAATTGCTAAAAGTTATTTTATCTTGCTATGACAAAACTTATTTTTCGGACATACAAAGTTTTCTTTTGTTTTTGTTCAAATCGGGGATTTTCAAAAACGCTGTTATCAGAATTCCGATTGCGGTTATAATGCCGAGTAACGGCAATGAACCTACGGAAAGTGTCGGCAACTGCAACAGATTTGAAAAGATAATTACCGCTCCGAAAAAGCCGAGTGCAGATATAACCGTGAGTGAAAGTCTGAAGGGATTAAACGGCATACTTGCCTTTGCAACACCGATAAGGCTGATTACACCGACTGCAAGGTACATAATCAAACAGCTTTGCTCTGAGCCGATTCCGAGTTTTGGCGATACGATATACGAAATAAAACAACACACAAAAATTGCAATGCTGTTCGGCAAAGCAGAGGCTATTGCAGAATTAAGAAACGAGCCTCTGATTTTTGTATCATTTTCTTCAAACGACATAAAGAATGCAGGGAATCCCTCGATTACGGCATCAATAAGCGTTATCTGAATCGGTATGAACGGAAAATCAATGTTGAGCAAAAGGCAGAGTATTGAAAGCAAAACCGAATATATTGTTTTTATAAAGAACACTCCTGCCGATTTTGTTATGTTGTTCACAACTCGTCTGCCCTCTGAAATTACATTTTTCAGTACCGCAAAATCGGAGTCGAGCAGTACAAGCTGAGCAGTCTGTTTGGCGGCATCACTGCCGTTGCCCATTGCGGCTGAACAATCGGCCTGTCGCATTGCAAGCAAATCGTTCACACCGTCACCCGTCATTGCAACCTTGTGACCTTTTTTCTGCAAAGCTGAAATAATGAGCTGTTTTTGCTTTGGAGTGACTCTGCCGAAAACGGTACAATTCTCTGCAATCTTTGCAACACAATCATCAGGCACAAGGCTCATATCTACGAATTTATCGTAATTTTTCACACCCGAAGATTTTGCAACAGCGGCTACCGTTGACGGATTATCACCCGAAATTATCTTGACATCAACTTCCTGATTGTAAAAATAATTTATAGTTTCTCTTGCATTTTTTCTTACGGAATCCGAAATCACAATTGTTCCGACCACTTCAACATTTTGCAAATCGGATTGATTGTTGCACAAACCTGCAAATATGACACGCTTTCCGTCAGCCATAAGTTTTTTGATGTGTTCGGGAACGGTTTTACACAATTTTTCTGGAGCGCCGATTACAAAAGTTTTGCCGTTGTCAAATGTTACCGATGAATACTTTCGCTCAGATGAAAAAGCAACACTTGAAACAACGCTGTATTTTTGATTGATTTTTTTGATATCGCTCTTAAAATATTCTTTTAACGCATTATAGGTTGAGTTCGTATCATCCGTGCCGTTGATGTACGCTTCCATCAGCTTTACAAATTCTACATTGTCAACGCTTGTTGTAACATCGCACACGGCAAGTTTACCGTCAGTAAGAGTGCCTGTTTTGTCAAGGCAGACAACATCGCAATGAGCCAGATTTTCAAGGGAATGAAGTTCCCTCACAAGCACATTTTTCTTTGACAATCTCACAACACCTGCGGCAAGACCTATGCTGATGAGAAGTACAAGACCTTTCGGCAACATTCCGAGCAAACCTGCAGAGGTTGAAACAACAGCAAGGTCAATCGGTTCATTTCTCAGGAACACCGCCTGAATAAGCATTAGAATTCCAATAGGAACAATGAAAAAGCCTGTCATTCTTGTGACCTTTTTCATTGACGAAAGAAGTTCCGACTTGCTCTGACGGGTTTTCTTGACTTCATCAACCATTTTTGAGGCAAAACATTCGGAGCTGTCGCACACAGCCGTTGCCGTACATTTTCCCGATACAACGGTACTGCCCGACATAAGCTTGTCCCCCGACTTTTTAATCACAGGTTCGGATTCGCCTGTAAGATTCGATTCGTTCACTTCAAGCGAACCCGAACGGAGAATACAGTCGGTGCAGATTACCGAACCGCTTTCAAACAAAAGGCAATCGCCCTTTTTTACACTCTCAACCGAAACCTTGTATTCCTTGTTGTCACGCAGAATTTTAGCTGTCGGCTGTGACAACAGACTGAGCCTTTCAACCTGCTTTTTAGCCTTGATTTCCTGCACAATTCCCACTACCGTATTGATAAGGATAATGAGAATGAAGAACATATTTTTCCACGCACCGACAAATGCCAGCGCAACGGCTATCATCAGATTCAAAAGGTTAAACACCGTGCAGATATTGTCACGCAGTATCTGCGAAATTGATTTTGTCGCTTTGTTCATATTAACACCTCAGTTGTTATTTCTGTCAATTGTACGAATGAGCGACAAAAAGGTTGGCATAAAAAATCGGCTTTGCCAAATTTATTAGCAAAGCCGATAAAAGTTATTTGATTTTCTGTCCGCAATGGTGACAATAGTTTTCATTTGCGGATGTTTTGCAACCGCATTCGGAACAGCGGTTACCGAGCATTGAACCGCAATTTGAACAGTAGAGATTGTCACGATTCTGTGCCGAACCGCAGACATCGCAATTCACAAAATTTCTCTTGTAAACTTTATATACAATCAGACCGACAAGGTTTGTTAAAAGACCTATAAGTCCCCAGCAAAGCGGTGAAAATTTTGACCTTGCGGCATCACGGTACATCCACAATGCAACAAGCACCCAGTAAATTGCAAAGAACATTGCGGCAAGTGCCGATTCACATTTGATAGCCAACATTCCGAAAGGCACGGAAGTCGGAGCTGTGATAACATAAATTTTCTCGTTCTGATTGCGATTGTGAACACAGTTCAGCATATAAACTGTCTTGTCGGAAATGTTTTCTTCATAAAAGCAATCCTCGTCAAGCTCATTGCGAATCTTACTGAAATCCCTGTTGAGTACAGATGAAACAAGAAATTCCGCCTTGTCTGTATATTTAAAAACGGTATCGGGATATTTTTCGCTGACAAAATATTTGCCGCCGTTGTCCCGTGTAAGAGTGAATTTATCTGTTGCAAACTGCGTATTTTTCGCCGAATGTAAAACCTTGTTTTTTGAGTCAAGAACAAGGATATCAACAACATCGGACGATGACGATGCTGTATCATCAACCGCCTTGTAAAGCTCTGTTTCGCCCTTTTTAAGCGCATTGTCAAGAGTTGAATACTTTACCGCAAATGAAATCCGTTCACGATAAATCACACCGACCGTAACCGCTCCCGAAATCAGGACAACGAGCGATACAATCACAAGCACTATTGCTATCTTTTTAAAGTTCCATTTTTCAAGCATTTTTTGCAGTCGGTTCATACTTTCTACCTCCGTTCACATTTATAATAGCGGGCAACAACACTATAACACATATGCACATGAACAATATCGGAGCAACAAATATTGCAAGTGAAATTCCGAAAATAACGAAGATCACGGGAACAATTATCATTGCTACGCACAAAAGGACAAAAAGTCTTGTCAGGATTCTATCCTTTCTCTCGGATTTTATTTCCGCACATTTTTTATCAATTGAGGGTGTAAGATTTTGAATCAATTTTTCAGCACCCATTATTTCATTTTTCATAAATGTTCCTCCTTTTCATTTGCTCTGAGCATTTTCCGAAGTTTGACCTTGCCGTCATGTATTCGACTTTTGATTGTTTTCGGCTGAACTCCGAACCGCTCCGCTATTTCTTTTAAGGTCAGATTTTCTTCATATTTTAATTTTATTGCAAGCTGTTGTTCATATGGCAACTTTTCAGATGCTTTCAAAAATTCTTCATATTCCATTTTTGTGACTATTTCATCCGACACATCGTGAAAATCCGCAAGCTGTAAATCATCGAAATTTTCAACAACAACGCTGTTTTTACGCATATTGTCAATGAAACAATTTTTTGCAATTGCAATGAGCCATGTACCGAAAGCTGTTTTTCCGTCACATTTAAAGAGTTCAATCTTTTGTATCATCTTCAAAAAAGTGTCCTGAGTGAGGTCCTCCGACAAGTGCGTGTCTTTTGACATTTTCAGAAGAAAGCCGTAAACATACGGATAGTACAGGCGAATCAGCTTTTCAAAAGCGTCTTTTTCGCCCTTTTGACACCTTTTGACGAGTGTAACATCTTTCACGGCTTTCCCTCCTTTTTGTCTTTTCATTAATTATACGATAAAAAAGAGGATTTGGTTGGAATTTTTTTAAAATTTTTTATTCTGCCGAAATCCGTAGAATAATGTAAAAAGAAGAAAACCCAAAAACAGCTGCGATTTCTCGCAGCTGTCCTTGGGTTTAGAAGTTTTGAAATTAACGTGAAAACCGTAGATATTTAAGTTAGTGTTTTCAGAATTAACCTACTTTGGCATTACCTGTGTCGCCGAACATATTAAGTCTGAAAAGCTTGCTCTCGTCATTCTTGTTTTCGCAAATAATACTTGCTTCTGCAATCTTGCCGCCTTCGATAAGTCTTGTAAGACCAACAAGCTGGCAAAGCTTGCTGCGAAGATTGAGTCTGTCGCCTTCGCTTGTAACGAGATATACATTGCCCTCGCAGGTATCGAGCACGGCGAGGAATTCGGTTACATCAACATTGTGTAAGCTAAGAATTGGTGTCATAAAATTTCCTCCATTCAATTCTTTAAAAATATAAAGTTTTGTTTTCGTGCGCCATTTACCATTTGGCAAAATCATGATCAATTTATCGACTATGTGATAATTCAATTTTACTCGAGTAAGGCTAATTGGAAATCAGCCGATAGTCAAGCGGACTATTTACTTGACAATTATTATTATAGTCAAACATTCGGAAAAGTCAACAATTTTAGCAATTAATTTTTGTTCACAAATGCATTTCGATGTCAGTTATGCACAATTAGTAATCGCATTTTTTGTATAATATGCTTTGTATTTGCTTTTTAGGAAATATAGTTTTAACACAAGCATAACATTTGATTGTATAAATTCAACAACTTGTTTCTTTTTTAGCATTATATAACTGCTGTTTTTTACAAACTTAATTTATCAGGCATATTGAGATTTTGCTCATTTTAAGTTATAATCTATGTTATAAAGGTTGCTCCCAAAAGGGCTGCAGGATTGCCATGATTTAATTTTTCAATAAAAGCAATCATATATATAAGAAAGGAATCATAAAATGCTTAACGATTTTTACAAACAGTTCAAAAGCGGAACAGACATACGAGGAGTTGCAAGTGAGGGGGTTGAGGGACAAAGCGTAAACCTTACTGACGATGTTGTTGCCGATATGGCAGACGGCTTTGTACTCTGGCTTTCTAAAAAGGTTTCAAAAAAGCCGAGCGAGCTTAAAATTTCTGTCGGCCGTGACAGCCGTATTTCGGGACCGCATATAATGAAAATAACAACCGAGCGTTTCAAGCGTTGCGGTGCGGAAGTTCTCTGCTGTCAGCTTGCGTCAACCCCGTCAATGTTTATGACAACAGTTGACCTTGGATGTGACGGCGCACTTCAGATTACTGCAAGCCACCACCCGTTCAACAGAAACGGTCTTAAATTCTTCACCCGTGAGGGCGGTCTTGAGGGAAGCGACATTGAAGAAATTCTTCTTTATGCACAGAACGGTGAACATCCCGAAGAAAGTGACAACGGAAGTATTACGGATGTTGACTATATGAGCGACTACGCAAAGGGACTTTGCGAGAAGATTAAAAAAGAAGTTAATGCAGAAGATTACGAGCATCCGCTCAAGGGCTTTAAGATTGTTGTTGACGCAGGCAACGGTGCAGGCGGATTTTATGCCGACAAGGTGCTTTCTGTTCTCGGAGCAGACACAACAGGCAGCCGTTATCTTGAGCCTGACGGAATGTTCCCGAACCATGTTCCGAATCCTGAGGCTAAAGAGGCAATGGATTCAATCTGCGTGGCTGTCAAGGAATCAGGTGCAGACCTCGGTGTAATCTTTGATACAGATGTTGACCGTGGCGGTGCTGTTGACAGCAAGGGTAACGAAATCAACCGAAACAGACTTGTTGCCGTTGCGGCGGCAATTGCTCTTGAAGGCAATGACGGCGGTATGATTGTTACCGACTCAATCACATCAAGCGGTCTTAAACAGTTTATCGAAAATGACCTTGGCGGCAAGCACTACCGCTATCGCAGAGGCTATAAGAATGTTATCGACAAGGCTCTTGAACTCAATGCACAGGGCATTAACTGTCCGCTTGCAATTGAAACATCAGGTCATGCCGCAATGCGTGAAAACTATTTTCTTGATGACGGCGCATATCTCTGCACAAAAATTATTATCAAAGCCGCTCAGATGAGAAAAGAGGGCAAGGAGCTTGACGAGCTTACCGCATCGCTCAAAGAACCTCTCGAAAGCACGGAAATCAGATACAAGATTCTTGAAAAAGATTTCAGAGCTTGCGGTGAAAAAATTATTGCCGACCTTACAAAGTATGCCGAGAAACAGGACGGCTGGTGTGTTGCCGATGATAACCGTGAGGGCATCAGAGTTTCGTTTGACAAGGACAACGGTGACGGTTGGTTCTTGCTCAGACTTTCGGTTCACGATCCGATTATGCCGCTTAATGTTGAAAGTGACAGCGAGGGCGGTGTAAAAATCATCTGCGACAAGCTTGGTGAATTTTTAAAAACTACAACAGGTCTTGACCTCTGATATTAGGAAATCTTGCGTTTTTATTGATTTTTATTGTCGCAACTACGGGTTGCAACCGAGAGTTGCGACAATGGAACCCGAAATGTATTGTTTTTCGGGGTAGGCAACCGATATAATTTTCTCACAAGGTAAAACCCGAAAACAGTATTTGAGGAGGAAATTTTATGAACATTGAAACTGCCAACAGACTTTTGCAGTACAGAAAAAAGATGAACTTGAGTCAGGAAGAACTTGCCGCAAGAATAGGTGTGAGCCGTCAGGCTGTGTCAAAATGGGAGCGTGCCGAGGCATCTCCCGACACGGATAATCTTATTCTTCTTGCCGACATCTACGGTGTTTCGCTTGACGAATTGCTTAAAGGCGAAAAAGAAACCGAGAGCGAAACACAGTCGGAAGAACCCGAAAGTAATTCCGAAAGCAATCCCGACAGCGATACAACATATAAGAAATCAGACAAGGTTTCGTTCAAACACGGAATCCATGTTGACTCAAAGGACGGCGATTCTGTTCACCTTAATTTCAGAGACGGAATCCATGTTCACAGCAAAGAGGGCGACAATGTTGATATCGGCTGGAACGGAATTCATGTTGAAGAAAACGGCAAGACAAAAGTCTATACCGATGAAAACGGAAATGTGATGTATGACGAAAGCATTGAAGAACATAAACATTCAAAGTCACACCGTTTTTGGAAACACTTTCCGTTTTGGCTGATTGCAATTATCGGATTCCTCGTTTGGGGATTCAGCGGAGTATTGCTCGGTTGGTCACTCAGTTGGGTATGCTTTTTGACAATTCCGCTCTACTACTCGCTTGTTGACGCAATCTACAAACGCAAGCCAAGTCATTTTGCTTATCCCGTACTTGTTGTTATTGCGTATATGTTTTTCGGATTTCTCAACATCTGCGGCGGTTGGGCATTCGGTTGGATTGCATTTTTAACAATTCCTATTTACTACGAAATCTGCAAACTTTTCAAAAACGAAAGAAAAAATTCTAACGATTAAAATTGAATCAGAACATACAAAAACACGGCAGTTTTTTTATCAACTGCCGTGTTTGATTTTTGATAGAGTAATGTCTGATCTGTAGGGGCGGTCATCGGCCGCCCGCAAGTAAAAGTACAGATTTTCTTGTTTTCAAATTATATAAAAATGGCAAAGCGATTGACACGCAATAGCGCATACACAATTTTCTTCACATAAAAACATTTTGATAAAACAAATAATAACATAAAAGCGGGCGCCCAATGGGCGCCCCTACGAGTTTGTACAAATAAAATTTTACGGAATCATAACTGTGTCGGTTGTGTCAAGCTGTGAAGTTCTCATTGCAGGCTTGCAGAGTTCAATCTGCTTGCCGTCTTTGATAAAGAGCGGAACTTCATTGAGAGCAACCTCAATATAATGAGTACCCTTGCTCATTTTTTCTGTTGTAACGCTTGTACCGCTGAGTTTTACAAAAGTCATGTCCTCGGGGAGATAAACATATCTGCCGCCTACATTCTGCTCATAAACAGGGCAAATCATACATTCATCGCCGAGCATAAGCTGTGTTTCGCACTCACGGGCAATTTTATCATCGGGATAATCGAACGAAAGCGGTCTGAAAATCATGTCATTTTCTTCGCTTGCCTTCTTGAATGTTCTGTAAAGGTACGGAATAAGTCTGTAACGAACCTCAACAATATCCTTGAAATCATCGCTATTTTCAAAGCTGTAGCACTCCTGATTTCTTGTGCCGAGAGCGGCATGGTTACGCATAAGCGGAGTAAACACACCGAGTGCAAGAAAACGGAGAACAAGGTCACGGGTTGCGTTTTCATTGAAACCACCGAGGTCTGCACCGCAGTAAAGGAAACCGCACATATTTGCAGACGGGAGCATTTTGAGATTAAGAAGAATGTGTGACCACCATGAATGGTTGTCACCAAACCAAATACCGCTTGAACGGTGAGCGCCTACATATGACGCACGGGAGAACATAAGGATTTTCTCCTTGCCGAATTCTTCCGCAAAATATTCGCCTGCGGCTTTTGTCATGTTAGCACCGTAGATATTGTGAACCTGATCGTGGCAAACCTGCTTGCCGTCAACTGTATGATAAATGCTTGAATAGTCCTCGGGACTGTTTGAAAGGCCTGTGAATGTATCCTTGAGTTCAAAGAATTTTGAAAGGTCAAGGTTCTGACCTTTAAGAGATGCCGCCTTGTCAATTGCTTTATTAAGTCCTTTTACGGAATAGAAAATTGCCGGCTCGTTCATATCGTTCCAGAAACCGTCAATTCCCATATCTGTGAGAATCTTATATTTTGAGCCGAACCACTTTCTTACATCGGGGCGGAGAAAATCGGGGAAACCAACGATACCGGGCCATACACCGCCCTCAAAATCCGTGCCGTCCTCGTTTTTGCAGAAGTAGCCGTTCTTCTTGCCTTCTTCATAGATATCGTAGCCGTCCTCTTTCTTAACGCCTGCATCAATAATCGGGATGAGGTGGATTCCTTCTTCCCTTTTCTTTGAAACATAGTCCTTGAAATTCGGGAATTTTTCGTCATCAATAGTGAAGTCCTTATAACGCTCCATATAGTCGATATCGAGATATACGCAGTCAAGCGGAATTCCTGCCTTGTTGTAACCGTCAACAACAGCGTCAACAGCTTCGGCATTGTGATAGCTCCAACGGCTCTGCTGATAGCCGAATGCCCAGAACGGCGGAACATAGCTTGTGCCGATTGACTTTCTGAATTCTTTTACGATTTCAAGCGGCTTTGTGCCGTCAATATAATAGATATCAAAATCTGTACCGTCAATTGTGATAACGGTTTTGTTTGTGGTTGTGTAGCCGATATCCCAACGGATTTTTGACGGAAAGTCGATAAAAATGCCGAAAGTTTTTGAACCGCTGAGCATAAGAAAATTGTGAGCGGCATAGAGAGATGACTTTGTTTCTGTGTGGAACGGATCGTCACTGCAAAAGCTGTTATACACCCAGCCACGCTTGTTGATGCCTCTCGGAGCTTCACCGAGTCCGTAAACGATGTCGCTGTCTGCCATATCAAATTCAAAGACAAATTTGCCGTCATCAAACTTGCCGCCGAGCGGAAATTCCTCAATCGGCAGAACGTTAAACTTTTCAACAACAGCCTGTGCGTCAATCGGGTTGCCCGATGTAAACTTTTTAATCATTAAAGCACTTCCTTCTTATTAAAATTTTCCGAGTTATCAAAGCGTTCTGCAAAATCTTGCCGACACGCACTTACAATTTTAGTATAACATTAATTTTGATTATTGCAATGGTAAAATTTGTTTTTGTATTATTTTATTTTTTGCACATTAAAAAAGCACCTTTACGAGCCTGTAAAGGTGCAAATTTTATTCTTTTACGCTTTATCAGTCAAAAATGTCATTTTTGCTTTCAGACTTTCCGTCTTCGTAAATCTTGAGGTTTCCCGTATCGTCACACACACCGAGAAAAACATCTTTCAGCCGTTTGCGGTTGTTGTCAAGCTGTTTTTTCAGCCATTCAAGATTAAAGCCCGATTCGGCAAGGTTTTTCTCAAGAATTTTTCCGTCCGTAATAACCACGGGTTCGGGACGGGTTTGGTGAACAATGATTTTCAAATCATCGGGAGTTGCAGGACGCTTTTTGTCCTTTGGCAGAACCGACAAATCACCGTTCTGTTCAAGAAAAACGGTTTCAACATCATCAAGGCTGAAATATCCCTTTTCACGCATTCGTGTGAGAAATTCGTTTATGTCAATTTTGGCAACCGAAAAATTCTTTTTGTACAGCTTTCCCCTGTCGAAAATCACAATTGACTTGCCCGTTAAAAATCTTCGCAACAATGTTGATTTTTGCGAAAGCCACGAGCAAAGCATAATGATTATGACATACACAATGAGCGCCACAAGACATGCCCAAAAGTCGGACATTTCGGTTGTTGCCATTTCCGCTGCGATTGAACCGATTGTAATTCCGTTAATGTAGTCAAACAGATTAAGACTTGACATCTGCTTGTTGCCGATGAATTTTGACAGCAAGAACAATACTATAATTGAAACAGGCGCTGTTATTAACGCACGCAAAAAGTCCATAATATCCCCTCCGATAGGGTTATTATGGACTTTAATTTATGTTTTATTCTGCAAAATTACCAAGGCTTTACTGTGCCTGTGATTTCCGAAACGCTCTTGATTCCGTTTTTGTCGAGCCATTCGTTCATACCGTCTGCGATTTTAATCGGAGCGTACGGATCTGTAAAGAGAACTGTACCGATTTGAAGTGCAGTTGCACCTGCCATCATCATCTCGATTGCATCCTGCCAGCTTGAAATGCCGCCCATACCGATAATCGGAATTTTAACTGCGTTTGCAACCTGCCAAACCATTCTTACGGCAACAGGGAAAATTGCAGGACCGCTCATTCCTCCTGTGTTGTTGCGGATAATCGGTCTGCGTGAGTTGATATCAATACGCATACCTGTGAGTGTGTTAATCATTGAAATTGCGTCTGCACCGTTTGCCTCTGCCGACTGTGCGATTGATGCAATGTCGGTAACATTCGGGCTGAGTTTTACAATGAGAGGCTTTTTGCAATACTTTTTGACAGCCGCAGTAATTGCACCGACTGATTCACAGCTTGTGCCGAACTGCACACCGCCACTCTTGACATTCGGGCATGAGATGTTGAGTTCAATCATATCAACATCTGTTTCGCTGAGTTTTTCAGCCATTGCACAATAATCTTCGGGAGTGTTGCCGGCAATGTTTGCAATGATAACCGTGTTCTGCTTTTTGAGCCACGGCAAATCTTCATTAATGAAAACATCAACACCGGGGTTTTGAAGTCCTACTGCATTTAAAATGCCGGAAGGAGTTTCGGCTACTCTCGGAACGGGGTTGCCGTCACGGCGGGTGAGTGTGATACCCTTGCATGAAATACCGCCGAGCTTTTCAAGCGGATAAAGTTCTGAAAATTCCATACCGAAACCGAATGTTCCCGATGCGGCAATAAGAGGATTGTTAAATTCCACTCCGCAAACTTTTACAGATAAATCAGCCATTGAAAACTACCTCCTCAGCGTTAAATACGGGGCCGTTTTTGCAGACATGCTGCATAATTTCTTCACCGTTTTTTCTTACCTTTACTGCGCACACAAGACACGCACCCATTCCGCAAGCCATTCTTTCTTCAAGAGAAATCTGGCACGGCTTGCCTGCCTCCTTGCAAACATCGGCAATAGCTTTGAGCATCGGTGTTGGACCGCAAGCACAAACCTCGTCAACCTCAGCGATTTTTTCTTTGAGAACATCTGTTACAAAGCCGTGGATTCCCGCACTTCCGTCATCTGTTGTCAGCACAAGTTCTGCACCGGCTTTCTTGAAATCATCCTGAAGAATAATAAGGTCTTTGTTTCTGAAACCTGTGATAACAAGCGGATTTTCACACTGCTTTGCTGTGTAGAGCATCGGAGGAACGCCTATACCGCCGCCGATAAGGCAGTAACGCTTGCCCTTTTCAATCATAAAGCCGTTGCCGAGAGGAGCGAGAATGTATGTCAACGCTTTCGCCCTTTTTCATCTCGGACATAATCTTTGTTCCCTCGCCCTTTACCTGGTAGACAAGGCGAAGAACTCCGTTTTCACTGTCACAAACCGAAATAGGTCTGCGCAGAGTCTTTGAAGGCACATAAACATGAGCAAACTGTCCGCACTTTGCAAGCGGTGCAAGCTCGTCATTTTTTACCCTCATATCAAAAATACCGTCTGCAATCTGTTCGTTTGACAAAAGTTCAAACTTTTGAACATCATACTTTTTCATAATATCATTCCTTTGGTTAGCTTTATTTATGTAAAATCAATTTCATAACAAATCAAGTCGAAAGCGGAGTGCCTCTGCGTTTCATAAAGTTTTTATAAAGAGCATATGCCGCATTGCCTGGGGCATCGGGATAGAGTGTTTTTACAACATCTTCCGCCTTTGTCCACTCAGCCGAATCAACCTCCTGTGAAAGCACAAGGTCGCTTTTGTGGGTTCTGCCAACATAGCAATGAATGAGCAAATCGCCTTTGTCAAACCACACCGTTCCGTCATATTCAAGAGAGTCAAGAGTTATTCCGACTTCCTCCTTAACCTCACGGATTGCGGTCTGTTCGGCAGTTTCGCCGGGTGAAATATAGCCGGAAACAAGGGTTGTGTAGATGTCGGAAATGTAGCCCTGTCTAAGCAGAACAATCTCGTCAAATTCATTTGCGACAAGCACCATTGCAGAGCTTGCAAACGAATCAAACCAATACTTGTTGCACTCGTTACAGAACGGTACTTTGCCGTCATCTCCGGCAAGTTTCATTGTAAGTTTACTTCCGCATTGCGGACAAAATGAATATCTCATCACATCACCGTTAATTCATATATTCAAGTTCAAGAGTAAGCACATTAAGGTTATCCTTGCGAACGGCATAGCAGGTTTGTGCAAGCATAGGCGAATTTGAGTTAACCTCGTTAGCCTTTGAAAGCCAATCGTAAAGATAGCCGTCATTCATCATTTCATCATACATATATTCAAAATCGGTGTTTTTATCAACAACAATGCTGAAATATTTGTCACCGCTTTTTGCCGACTTTGCAATAGCCTTTATAACATCATCTGCATTGTCAAGGTCTGAAACGGTCGGATACTTATAGTTAAAATAACCGTACTTTTCAGCCGTACACTTTGGCACATAGAAGTTGCACCATGACTCAACATTCTGAAATGATTGTGCATCCACATCCGAATATTTCGGTGACAGGGTGTGATCTTCAAGCATAAGACTGTCGGTAAGATTAAAGTAATCATTCTGCAAATAATCTTTTTCACCGTCGGTATCGTTCCATGTGACATCAATCTGATACCATTCACCGCCGATTTTTACGCAGTTCCAAGCGTGGTTGGTGTTGTCAACCGTACCCGAAACCATTACGCAGTCGATATTTGCCTTGTTGCACAAAAGCTGAAAGGCTCTTGAATAACCTTCACACACGGCTTTGCCGTCAACCAACGCACCGTAGGCATCGTTTTCATTGCCCTTTATTTCATTAGTTTCTGCCGCCGCATCATCGTATTTGCAGTTATCAATTATGCAGTTGTTTATATACTCCTCTTTTTCAAAATCATTGCCGTTCGGCAAATCATTGAGAATGTTGTCAATCTTGTTTTCAAATTTTTCTTTAGCCGTCAAAATTTCTGACGGAGTCATTGAATATCCAAACTCAACCGTAGTCGAATTGTCTGTCACATAATACTTGCTTTCGTTTGTGAGCCAAAAAGTTTCGGGGTGGTCATTTTTATAAGCCTGCAAAGCCTGAGTAATCTGAAATTCATCAAGCAAACTGTCAACAGTCACAGTAGGCTCTCGTGAAATGTCAATACTGTTTGCAAGCTTGATATACAACTCTTTTACGGATTCATCGGTAACAGAATCGTATGCATAGTCTGTTTTGACATTTTTTGATGCAGAAGAATCCGTGTCGGAATCTGTATTGCTGTCAGAAGAACTGTCTGTGGCCGAACTGCCGTTATCCTCAAACAATGAACACGAACAGCCGAAAAATGCAACCGCACAAGTCATCAAACAAACTAAGGCAGTTTTATATATTTTCAAAAAATCATCTCAATTTTTGTTTTGGATTATTTATTTCATATACAGAATACGGCAGCAGTCAGACTGACTGTCGCCGTATGGATTTGTCATGTTCTATTTTACTTTATTTTCGCCTTGCAGTCAATGCAAATTTGAGTATTAAACTACTTTCCCACAACATGGGTATCGCCAAAAACTTCGGCATAGGCATTGTTGTCGAGAATCATTCTTGAAACGGTAAACAGGTTGTTGCACCTGTTATTGAGTTCGTCAATGTCATCCTTGCCTTTTGCACCTTTGAAAGCGGTGTATTCACCTGTTGATGCGTTGTATTTTCCGTTCTGCGAAATCCAACTTCTGTCGGCAAACACAACGAACGGTTCTTTATTTCCGAAAACATCAGTACCTGCCAACATTCTGCTGTCATATTCAAGACCGAGCATATTTGAAAGTGTGGGCAGAATATCAAGGCTTGAACAGTAGGTGTCAACTTTGACGGGTTCTTTCATTGAACCGCTCCACAACAGCCACGCATTTTTATACTGTTCAAAGGTTGTGTCAACCTCATGACCTGCAAGTTCGGACACACCGTCAAATTCATCAAGCGAATATGGATAGTGGTCATCCGTAAGGCATATAAGGGTGTTGTCAAGCTTGCCCGCCTTTTCAAGTCTTGCAAGAAGATATTCCATTGCCTTGTCAAGCTCAATGTTTGCGGCAAGATAGCCCTTGACCTCATCGCTGTATTTCAGGTCTTTTACAAGGTCTGCGTTGCGTTCGCTCATTGTGTTGTATGAATATCCGCCGTGGCCGCTGACCGTCATATAATAAACGCTGAAACTGTCGGAATTTATGTAATCGTCAACAGTTTTCTGCATCATCTTGAGGTCGGAGTTCGGCCACACATTTTCGCCGAGGTCAAGACCTTTTCCGATTGCAGAATAATCATAGCCGATGTTTGTAAGGTACTTGTCCCTGTCGTAGTAATCATAGGTGTGGTTGTGATAAGCGTTAACTGTTTTGTAGCCGAGTTTTCTGCTCTGCTCACCGAGAGTGAACGGAAAGCTTACATTATTTTCGGCTGATTTTGAAAAACTCCACACACCCGATTTTGGAATCAAGCCCGTAAGATTTGCATATTCACCGTCGGTTGTGCTTACACCCCACGCAGGCGAATAGAAGTTTTCAAATTGAAATCCCTCGTTGTACATTTTGTAAAGTGTTGGAGTCAAGTTCTTGTCGATTGCATACTGCGAAAAACTTTCGGCTGTAATGAAAATTATGTTGTAGCCCTTGAACATACCCGTGTATTCGTTGGTATAACTCGGTTCTTCGCTGTCAAAATATTCATAAAGCGACTTGAGTTCGTCATTATTTGTACTCTTTGCAAGCTTTGAAAAATCAGCACTCATAGTCTGTGCTTTCTGCTCTGTTTTTGTAATTTCATCTGCAGTCGATTCCGTGTTTTTCGGCTTGCTGTTTGTGCGTATATTGGTTCTGTAACCGAACATAAGGTGGCTTATGTCAAGCCTTTGCATTGTGTAAAGTCCGTAGCGTTCACACACGGCAACCTGTTGCAATTCACCGTAATAAAGATTGTAGTTGCTCTTTGTGTCGGAAGAATCACGGTCAATGCCTACCGCAAGAACAGTTCCAACCTGAAAAACTACCGCAATCAAAAGCACAATCAGCTTGCCTTTTAACTTTACTTTTGAAAAGTCAAACAGTTTTCCGCCGAAAATTATAAAGAAAGCAAGCGGAACAAAAAGTAAAATAACAAACACAATTCTGCTTGTTATCGCAGTCATAATCATATCAATTGAATTGAATGCCTGACCTGCACCGCCGTTTGTAACGCTGCTTACAACAACCATTGTGCCGAAAACATTATAGTATGTCATCTGCACGCCGTACCATATCGTAAGCACAGCCGTGAGTGCAATTGCAATGCCTCTGTTTACCCCTCTGCGTTTTGAAAAAGAACACAACAAAACAAGCACCGCCGAAAGCACAATTGTGAACAGGAATGTAAAAGCAAAACCGCCAAGCACATCAAAACCCGACGCAATTTTAAGGTCGGTTTCAAGCCATAAAATCAAAAGCGGAAAGTACGCAAAAAATGCGGCTCTCTTTGCAAAGCTATGACTTTTTTCAGGCTTTCTGTAGTAGTCAAAATTTGAGCTTTTGACTTTCACGGCAGGCTGTCCTACATAGTGATTTCTTCTTGAAAATCCGCTGTTTGTACCGTCTGAATATGTCATTTAATTCTCCTTTCTTTTTCAATGCAGTTTATTAAGTAGATTATAAAACGAAAACGCCGCCATTGCAATGACAAATTTCACCAAAATTCGCCCCATATGACACATTCGGACTTTTTATATATTGAAACAGTTGACCTTTTGTAGTATAATTATAGTTTAATGAGAGGCTTATGTAAAAAGCTGTGCAAGTTGCGGTTTTGAACAAGGCTTCTTAATTTATGTATTATTATGAAAAGGAAGATTTTTATGGCAAAGAAACAGTTTAAATCAGAGTCAAAAAGACTTCTCGACCTTATGATTAACTCAATTTACACTCACAAAGAAATTTTTCTTCGTGAGATTATTTCAAATGCAAGCGACGCTATCGACAAGCTTTGCTTCATTTCTCTTACCGATGACAAGGTTGGTCTTGACAGAGGCGATTTCAAAATCGTTTTAAAGCCCGACAAGGAGAACCGTACACTTACAATCACAGATAACGGTATCGGTATGAACAAGGATGACCTTGAAAACAACCTCGGTACAATCGCATCTTCAGGCTCACTCAAGTTCAAGCAGAGCATGGAAGAAAAGCAGGACGACATTGACATTATCGGTCAGTTCGGTGTTGGTTTCTACTCGGCATTCATGGTTGCAAAGAAGATTACCGTAAACACAAAGAAGTACGGTGAGGACACAGCATATTGCTGGCAGTCAAGCGGTGCGGACGGCTACACAATCAAAGAGATTGAAAAGGAAAATGCCGGCACAGAGATTATTCTTGAAATCAAGGATAACACAGATGAAGAAAACTATGACGAATTCCTTGAGCAGTACAGAATTCAGGGACTTGTTAAGAAGTATTCCGATTATATCCGCTACCCGATTGTTATGGACATGACAAAGAGCAGAGTTAAGGAAGAAACCAAGGACAGCGACAAGCCCGAATATGAGGATTACACAGAAACCGTAACACTCAACAGCATGATTCCTCTTTGGCAGAGAAGAAAGAAGGATGTTACTCAGGAAGAATACGACAAGTTCTACAGCGAAAAGTTCATGGCTATGGACAAGCCTCTCAAAACTATCGTAACTTCTGTTGAAGGTGTTGTAACATACAAGGCATTGCTCTTTATTCCTTCTGTTGCTCCTTATGACTACTACACAAAGGAATACAAAAAGGGACTTCAGCTTTATTCAAGCGGTGTGCTTATTATGGATAACTGCGAAGAACTTTTGCCCGAACACTTCCGTTTTGTAAAGGGTATTGTTGACAGTGCAGACCTTTCGCTCAACATTTCAAGAGAAATGCTCCAGCATGACCGTCACCTCATTACAATTGCTCAGAACATTGAAAAGAAGATTAAAAACGAACTCACTTCAATGCTCCAGAATGACCGTGAAAATTACGAAAAGTTCTTCAACGCATTCGGCAGACAGCTTAAATACGGTGTTGTTTCAGACTACGGTATGCACAAGGAGGAACTTCAGGATCTTCTTATGTTCTATTCTTCAAGCGAGAAAAAGCTTGTTACACTTTCAGAGTATGTTGACAGAATGAAAGATGACCAGAAGTTCATCTACTTTGCAACAGGCGAAAATGCCGCCGCAATCGACACACTTCCGCAGACAGAGCTTATCCGCTCAAAGGGTTACGAAATTCTTTACTGCACAGAGGAGATTGACGAGTTTACTCTCCAGTCACTCATGACATATAAGGAAAAGAAGTTCTGTTCGGCAATGAACGATGACCTCGGCATTGAAACCGAAGAAAATAAAGAGGATGAAGAAAACAAGGACGCACTTCTTACATTCGTTAAGGAAACACTCGGTGACAAGGTTGCAGAGGTTACCGCATCAAAGAAACTTGTTTCACATCCTGTTTGCCTTACAGCAAAGGGCGGCATTTCATTTGAAATGGAAAAGTATTTCAACTCAGTTCAGCCGGACGCAAATATGAAGGCACAGCGTGTGCTTGAACTCAACCTTTCACACCCTGCCGTTAAGAAGATGGAAGAATTCATCAAGAGCGATGTTGACAGAGCAAAGAAGTATGCCGAGGTTCTCTACAGTCAGGCACTTCTCATTGCAGGACTTCCGCTTGAAAATCCGTCTGAATACACAGACCTTGTCTGCTCAATTATGTAAATTTACCGATTTCCGAAATTCAGTAGGGCGCTCATTGGGCGCCCGCAGGAGCATTGTACGCTCCTTTACATAAATCACACATACATTCTCACATTTCACACCCGATTTCCGACCAAAACGGAAATCGGGTGTTTTGTTTTTGCAGAAAATTTCGCAAAATCTTTTGCAATAATATTGATATAATTTTTTCGTTGTGATACACTGATTTTAGTAAAAGTTTTTTCGGAGGTGGACTTGATGAAACATTACGATGAAAAGCAAATACAGGAAAACATTCTCTATCTTGAGGCACTTTCGGAGCAGTATCCGAACATTCAATCGGCGGCGGCAGAGATGATTAATCTTCACGCAATTCTTGATTTACCTAAAGGTACGGAACATTTTCTTTCTGATATTCACGGCGAACACGAGGCATTCAGACACATTCTCAACAACGCATCGGGTTCAATAAGAGAAAAAATTGACGACCTTTTTTCAAACACTCTCACATCCGAACAGCGTGCCGAACTTGCAACGCTGATTTATTATCCAAAGGAAAAGCTCAGCGTTTACAAAAGCGAAATAACCGACATTGAAGAATGGTACAGATTAACGCTCATAAGATTGCTTGCAATCTGCCGACACATTTCTTCAAAATACACACGAAGCAAGGTTCGTAAAACTCTGCCAAAACATTATGCCTACATCATTGAGGAGCTTATGTTCGGTGATTCGGGCAAAAAAGACCGTGAAACCTACCACGAAAATATTCTGCACACAATTATTGAGGCAGGACAAGCAGATGTTTTCATACTCTCACTTTGTGACACAATAAAAAGACTGATTGTTGACAAACTCCACATTGTCGGCGACATTTTTGACAGAGGTGCAAGGCCTGACATTGTGCTTGACGACCTTATGATGCACCACGGTGTTGACATTCAATGGGGCAACCACGATATTCTCTGGATGGGTGCGGCATCTGGCAGTATGGCTTGCATTGCCGCTGCGCTGAACAACGCATTTTCATACGGCAATCTTGACACAATCGAAGTCGGCTACGGAATAAGTCTGCGTGACCTCTCACTTTTTGCAAAGGAAGTTTACGGTGGCGGAAATGTTGAACGCTTTATGCCGAAAGGTCCGTGTGCGGATTCGCCCTACACCTCAAACGATCCGTTGCTTGTTGCCGATATGCACAAGGCGATTGCCGTTATTCTCTTTAAGCTTGAAGGTCAGCTTGTCAGCCGTAATCCGAACTTCAATATGAGCGACAGACGATTGCTTGACAAGATTGATTTTGAAAATGCAACCGTGACTGTCGGTGAAAAGAAGTATCCGATTTCCGACACCTTCTTCCCCACAATTGACCATGACTATCCGTATGAACTGACTAAGACGGAAAAACGGGTTATGGAACAGCTCAAAAATGCCTTTATGGCAAGTGAAAAGCTGAAAAGGCACATTGATTTTCTCTTTGCCAAAGGCGGAATGTACAAGTGTTGCAACAACAATCTTTTGCTCCACGGCTGTATTCCGATGAACAAAGACGGCAGTTTTATGGAATTTGATACGGGCAACGGTGTGCTTTCAGGAAAAGCATTGCTTGATGAGCTTGAAAAGATTGTTCGTCAGGGACACTCTGCCCCCGAAAATTCACCCGAAAGGCAAAAGGGCAACGACTATATGTGGTATCTCTGGTGCGGAAAACATTCACCGCTTTTCGGCAGAGAAAAAATGTGTTCGTTTGAGCGGTTCTTTATTGATGATCCCGAAACTCACACGGAAACACGCAACCATTACTACACGCTCTATCACGATGAAGATGCCTGCGTAAGAATTTTGAAAGAATTCGGACTTTCTGAAAAACACGGTCATATAATCAACGGTCATGTTCCCGTTATTCGCAAAAAGGGCGAAAGTCCGATAAAGGCGAACGGCAAGCTGATTGTGATTGACGGCGGATTTTGCAGAGCATATCAGAACAAAACAGGCACGGCGGGCTACACGCTTGTCTACAATTCCTACGGTATGCGAATTGTCACCCACGAACCTTTTGCGGGAATTGACAACGCAATCAAATCCAACAAGGACATTCTCTCAACAACAAAAGTTTTCGATACCTCAGAAAACCGAATTCGTGTTGCACAAACCGATGACGGTCAGACAATCCGCAACCGCATCGAAGGACTTTCAATGCTCCTATGCGCCTACCGCAACGGCGTTCTGAAAGAACAGTAATTTAAAGGAGAATTGTTATGTTCAACTGCATTAAATCATTTTCCTACAAAATGAACATTTCTGCTAATCAGGTTTCTGACGCTTTGAGGACAAAAGCTCTGGTCAATACAAAACCCGATACACAAAAAATTGCAGGCAAATTTTATGCGAACAATTTCACAATTCATCTTTCAAAAAATCACCCATTTGGCGGACCGGACAACCAATCTCCCGATTTTGACGGAACTGTTGAAAACTCACCAAACGGCTCGGTTCTGACATTAAAAATGAAATCATTGAAATATCTGCTTTTACCGATACCTTTTATGGCTTTCGCATTGTTTTTGGCAGTTCTTTCAATATACGATTATTTTTGTAATGAAAGCTTGGCATCGCTGATATTTTCAATTGTTCCGATATTGCTGTTTGCAGGTGCGTGGATTTTAATATTCACAAAGCTTAATCGGCAGTACAAGAAAATGAAGAATTTCATTGAAGAATTTTTCAAAGACAATATAATTACAAAGTAGAAACACGGCTTGTTCGGAAAATGAACAAGCCGTATTTTTTGCAACAATTCCGTAGGGGCGGTCATTGGCCGCCCGCCTTGATGAAATTTTATATTTTACAAAAATGTTTGGATATTATGAAAATTGTGTATTCATTTGTAGCGGCGAACCGTGTTCGCCAATCGTCACAAGCGTAAGCTTGGGGCGAAATGATTATTTGACAACGAATTCAATACAGATATTTATTGTTTTGTGTTTACACACAAAACAAATGGCGAACCGTGTTCGCCGCTACTGTATGACAATAACTTTGCGGCTTTTATAAAATTTGATTTATTATATAATTCCACTCAAAAAATTTTTCACCTATTCCCCTTGACTATGGTTTAAAATTGTATTATTCTATATACATAGATAATCTATGTATATAGAACTGCGAGGTATTACAAAACCAGGAGGGGTAGTATGAAGAACAAATTTCTTGACAAAGTTGCCGAGCAAATTGAAGACGAAGACTCTCGAGAACTGATCACAGCGGAACTTGAATCGCATTTGCTTGATAAAATTGACTACTATGTTGACATAGGCTACTCAAAAGAAGAAGCCGAAAAGCGTGCCACAGAAGAAATGGGCAATCCCGATGACACCGCCGTGCCGTTGAATGCTCTGCACAACAATAACTTTCGTGACCTAATATCATTCATATGTTGCGGTGTTATTGTAATTATGTTCTTCTGCACAATATGGTTTCGTGACGCTTTTATATACAGCTACGATAACCAATCATACAGACACAGCATAATATGCGATTTCGTTTCGCTTGCTTTTCTGATTACATACGCTGTTATGTTGATATTATCCCGAAAAAAGAACCTCAAATTTGTTCCTCTGTTTGTAGCAATTTCTTTTATTCTGCAATCTGGATCTATCCTTGTGGGTTATGACGAATATCCTGTTTCTTCATCAGTTCCGTCTAATATGTTTTACTTTTACCAACCTGCAATGTACGCACTCGTAAAAATATTAACGGAAGGACTTCATGCATATTTACAATGTATTTTCTTAGGTGTGCCCGCAGATTCTGATATATTAACAGGTTTCTGTTTTGAAGTCATGCCGTATATTTTAGGATTGTTTTTTATTATTTGGTCAATTCTGCTTTTTGTCAGAATTTCACGAATTGAAACCATTACCAATTACAAAAAGCCAAAAGTTTCGATACACATTATTGAAGTCTGCCTAAGTGTATTTTTATCTGTAAATCTAATTATTATGCTTACTGCCACTTCTTATAAAGCAACTGATGATTTAATATCAGGCAACAATTATTTGTCGAGTTGTCAGGAGATGTCCGAATATGTATTCAACACAGATTTAACAAAAGAAGAGTCGGAAATTTTCGATAACTTGGAATCTCTGGGATATTATCAGTATTATAAAGATACAAACAGAGTCACATATTATGACAAGGGCGGTGAAATTGAACTTTCGGCTGAACCTGATGTCACAGAAGATTGCATATCGTTGTCATACAACACAGGCGATATTTTTGTTCCCTTTTATCATAGATTAGGTGACTTCACCTATGATAGCGATATATACGAGGATAGCATAACATATGACGAAAGCCCGAAAATATTAGCTGATATGAAAGCAATCAAAAATATTGATGTTGGTACAACGCTTGAAAGCATTGAACAGTCAGGATTATTAAAATATGCGGATTACATTAAAAAAACATACTACAGAGGTACAAATAAACTTGAATATCAAATTGACCTTTCAATATACTTGAACAAAGGTGAAAACAGTTCCGATTCAATCCATGTCCATAATAATTTGCATATAAAAGACGGAGTGGTAACTGAATCTTATAGCGGATAAAAATACAAAGGAGGGATAGTATGGCTAACAGTTTTATCGACAAAGTGTCAAAACAAATTAAAGACAAACACTACCGAAAACTAATCACAGCCGAACTTGAATCGCACTTGCTTGATAAAATCGACTACTATGTTGACATAGGCTACTCAAGAGAAGATGCCGAAAAGCGTGCTACCGAAGAAATGGGCAATCCCGATGACACAGCCGTGCCGCTGAATTCTTTGCATACAAACATTTTACTATCGCCGTTTACAATTATTTGTGCTTGCCTTGTTACAGCTATGTTTCTATGCACAGTTTTTTTACAAGACAAGTACATATACCGATACGATACGGTATTTTACAGGCACGATATACTCTTGGATTTCATTTCACTTGCATTTATAATTACATATGTGGTCCTGCTGATATTATCACGAAAAAAGAATAATTATGTAGTTCCGATAATAATATTGATTTCTTTCATTTTGCAATTTGTATCAATATTTTTTGAAAACGATAATTATGAAATCTGTTCTGCAGGGCATCCGAATTTATTATATTTTTATCAACCTGCTGTTTTTGCCGTTGTAAAAACTGTTACGGAAGGTTTTTCGGCATATATGCAATGCATTTTCACGAAGGTTCCTGCACAATACAGTGATTTTGCAGTTTCCTGTTTTGAAATTCTTCCGTATATTATCGGTGCTATATTTATTTTGTGGTCAATATTATTGTTGATAAAAATATGCCGCAAAGAATTGCTTTTAAGTAATAAGGGATTACAAATTCCGATAGGTTTTCTTGAAATATTTATGTGCATCTTATTATCGGTAAATTTGGTCTATATGACAGCAACAACAACCTACAAGGCGGTAGAAGATTGTAAAACAGACAACAATTATTCTGCAAACAAGCAAGGAATGGTGGATTATGTCCTTACTTCCGACTTATCCAAAGACAAATCGGAAGTATTCAGCGACTTGGCGTCACAAGGCTATTATCAGGAAAGCGAAATGCTTTACAGCGAGGCTGTATATTACGATAAAGGCGGTGAATTGTCATTAATCTGTGGTAAGGATGACAACGATTCCTCGATATGTCTACAGTACAATTCGGAAGATTATTTAAATTCTTACGATGAGCAAACCCTAAACAAGAATTCTATTTATAATGAGTCGCCGGAGATTTTAGCTGATTTGGATGCTATTCAGAAGATTTCAAAGGGAACAACCCTTGAAAGCATACAAAAATCAGGACTTTTGAAATATACAGATTATGTATCCAAAACATTCTATGAAGATAAAAAAGAAACGGAAATTGAACTTTGTCTTACAATATATCTAAATAACGGTACAGACTATCTCGAAGAAAGTGACAATCAAAACTATAAAATTCTGACTATTAAAGACGGAGTAGTGGTTGATTGTTACAGCGATTAAAATCGAAAAGGAGGTATAATATGGCTAACAGTTTTGTTGACAAAGTGTCTGAACAGATTAGTAACAAACACTATCGAAAGCTAATCACGGCCGAACTTGAATCGCACTTGCTTGATAAAATTGACTACTATGTTGACATAGGCTACTCAAGAGAAGATGCCGAAAAGCGTGCCACCGAAGAAATGGGCAACCCCGATGACACAGCCGTGCCGTTGAATGAACTGCACCAAAATAAATATCGTGGAGTTTTCACATTCATATGTCTTGTAGTAGTTATCACACTTTTTATAGCAACTGTAAACGCATCACCGCTATTCTGTTATGTTGCAGAATATTCAAACTTAACGCATTACGCAATGTTTGATTTTTGGTCACTGATAATTCTTGCCACATACACGCTGATGATAATTTACAGTCAAAAGAAAAGTCAAAAATCGGTTGCAATCTTCATCATAATATCGCTTGGCTTTCAGGTTTTAATGTCTGCAATCTCAATAACATTGCAAGGTTCATTTCTTCTCATAATCAAGTTTTCATCAATCTTTCAACCTGCGGTTTATGCGATTATGACTATCGTTACCAAAGGTCCGATTGCATACATTAACAGTCTGTTTGCATATGAAAACATTGACTATTCGGCAGTCAATGAGTGGTGCTACACGGCAATTCCTTTTATAATTATGGTACTGCTGTTGCTATGGGCAATTGCGGTTCTAATCAAAATCAGAGGCAATGAGCGGATGAAAGGCAGGAAAATTCATCTGAAAATAACTAAAATATTCAAAAATATTTTTCTTGTATTTCTCTCTGTCAATTTTCTCATTACGGGAATTTGTGCGGTTATTTCAAGAGTTGAGGTAAATTCAAAATCAGCCGAAATTCTTGCCGAAAGAGAAAAAATAATTGATTTTGTGATGAATGCCAATCTAAAAATTACAAGCAATGAATTTTTGGACAACGCAAATGCAAACGGACTTGACTTTCAACTGAATTTCAAATACGGTAGATACCCGACATTTGATTCTTCAGACAAAGAGTATGTATATCGGCATAACGGCAATATGATTTCGGTCAAAGACATTAATTGTAATATGTATTTATCTTTAGATTATAACGCTTTAGACACATCAATTTTCTATGACGATTTGTTATTAACCACAAAAGAGGTTGATGCAATAAATAATCTCAAGGTTGGCGATTCAATCGATAAATTATACGAAAAATCTCTTATCTATAAGGCTTCGGCAATCTCAAAAATATACTATGCTAACGATAACCTCGGAAACCCGAAGCACAGTCTATACCCCTGTTTGACATTTGTTATCGACAAAAAGGGGCAAACATACAAAACCATTGACATAAGCATTTCGGGCGGTAAAATATCCAATATATGCGAACCCATTGAACATAAAAAAGAATACGAAACCGGATTTAATTTCTTCATTCGCAGCTAATAAGAAAGGAGCAAATAAAATGAAAATCAGTAAAGAACTTATCAAAGGCAGTACAGCAATGCTTGTTATGAGCGTTTTAAAGAAAAGCGATATGTACGGATACAAAATTATTAAAGAGCTTGAGTTGCAGAGCGAGAGCGTATTTGAGCTTAAAGAGGGTACGCTCTACCCCATTCTTCACGCACTTGAAGAAGAAAATCTGCTTGAAAGCTACTGGGAAGAATTTGACGGGAGAAAGCGTAAATACTACCACCTCACACGCAAAGGTACAAAGCGCCTCAAAGAAAAGCAGGAGGAATGGAAAGTATATTCAAAATCAGTCGAAAAAGTTCTCAGCTTTTCGGGTGTGTAAAATATAGTAAATTTCAAAAATTCAAAAGAAAAGTGTCGGATTTTACTCCGACACTTTTTTGTTATCTGTTTCAATTATTTTCTGCTCTCATAATCCCTGTTTATCTCATCACTCCAAGACGATGAGAGCGGTCTGCTCTTTCTGAAATTGCACACGGTATTCGATACTGCGTCAAAAACAACAGCCGTACCCTGACCGTCAGCGTGATAATTTACGGAACGGTCGGAACTGATTCCAAAATGTTTTGCGGTTTCAACGGAATCAATGTTAGCACCGATGAAAAGGAACTCCCAACCGTAGCGATTTTTCTGACGCTCAATCATTTGCTTTACCTTATCACTTGAATAGATATGGCTCGCATTCTCCATTCCGTCCGTCATAATCACAAATAAAGTATGTTCGGGAACATCTTCATTCCTTGCATATTTGTGAATGTTACCAATGTGATGAATTGCTCCGCCGATAGCGTCAATAAGTGCCGTTGTGCCACGAACCGTATAATCTTTTTCGGTCATTTTTGAGATTTTGGACAATTCAACTCTGTCATGCAAAACCTCGGTTTCGTGATCGAACAATACGGTTGAAACATAACACTTGCCGTCCTGTTTGCGTTGCTTTTCAATAAGCGAATTGAATCCGCCGATTGTGTCCTGTTCAAGACCTGACATTGAACCGCTTCTGTCGAGAATGAACACCAATTCAGTAATGTTGTTTTTCATAGTTGTTACCTCCAAAGTAATTAAGTTTTTATCTTGACTTAATTATACAACTTTGAAGATTACAACCGGTCGCCTGAAATGCGACATTTATTGTCCCAACAAAACTTGGTCAAATTCAAACAATGCCTCATTTATTGTAAAAATGTCATACTCGCCCTTTTTAATAAAATATTCAATAATAACATCAAACTTGTTTGAATGCGAAAGCGCATAACCTGCCTTTTGGAGCATTTCTTTAGTTTCATCAAGCGACAGTTCAAGTGCAACAGCAAATGCAATTGCAGTAGTTTTCTTCGGCTTATAGTTAACATTATTTCTGATTTTAGAAAACAGTTTGCGGTCAACATTTGCCTTTTTATAGCATTGCGAATCCGTCAAGCCTTTTTCATCAATCTTACGCAAAAGCATCTGCGAAAAGCTTTCATCAAGCTTATTCACAGCAACAGCTAAATTAGGCGATATATTTTGTGTGGGATAAACTTCTGCTTGCCTCAAAGGACGGGATAATTCCCGACTGCGATTTTCCGAATAATGCGTTTCAACATAGTGTTCGTCAATGTATTCGGCAATATCACGAACAAGCTTTTTGCTGACACGGAATCCGTCTTTGTCAAACACAACAATATAAACAAGCATATCGTTATCTACAAGAAATTTACATATTTCATTGATTGCCACCTGCAATGCCTGTTCTTTCGGATAGCCGTAAACACCCGATGAAATCAAAGGAAAGGCTACAGATTCGCAACCAAACGCTTTTGCAAGTTGCAACGAGTTACGATAACATGAGGAAAGCAGTTCTTCCTCGTGATAATTTCCGCCTTGCCATACAGGGCCGACCGTGTGAATTACATACTTACAGGGTAGTTTGTACGCACCCGTAATTTTAGCCTCACCCGTTCTGCAACCGCCAAGTTTTCTGCATTCGTTAAGCAATTCATGTCCCGCCGCACGGTGAATTGCACCGTCAACACCGCCTCCGCCAAGCAACGAACTATTCGCCGCATTAACAATAGCGTCACATTTCATCTTAGTTATATCATTCCGAACAATCTGCAACGGCATAATAACCACCCCTTTAAAGCCACAATTCTAATATTCTGATACTAATTATATAGCACCACTCAATTAAATTCAATGTAAAGTTAAATAGTATGTTTTTTATTTAAACAAAAAACAAGCGACAGTTTAATTTCTGCCGCTTGTGATTACACTTTATTCTATTTTTTCGGGTTACCAGAACTATTGACATTGAGTTTGATATTAGATGTAGTGCTACTATTCCACGCTATTTATTACACAATTTGCTCTATTCGGTCATTTTCTTGATATCATCATAGGAATAAGTTTTCTCTTTTGTTTCAGAATTATCAGTAATCATCTGAACAAATTCTTTGTCGCCATCAGCATATAACTGACCTGTATAAGAAACTCTTTCATATGCACCGTTCGGCAACGAACTATTCTTAGGAGTTTGAACTACACACAGTATCAAATCATCCGACTTTTGAATCGTTTTTTCACCGTCAATTGTTTCTTTAAGAAAAGTGGTTTTAATTTCTTCTGCACTTAAATCTTTAAATCGAAATGCATCATCGTGTCCTTCAATATGTTCACTAAGCGGAATATATCCACCCAAATTAAATACCGATATTACATCTCCGACTTTTAAATCTCCTTTTAATGTATCTGTTATCAGGACATCTAATTTTGTCCAAGCAACGCCTTCATAGCTTGTGTAAGTCACATTTTGAACTGTTACACGGATTACATCATCCGATACTGATATTAGTTTCTTTAGGTCATTCTGATAAAGTTCAGAAGGTGTTGAAGTAACTTCAATTACATTGCTGTCAGAATCGGGAACACTATAGTTCTTTTCCACATTCACGGATAAATCCCTTATCGCTCCCACATTTGCATTACTTGAATTATTTGTGCTATTTGAAGAGTCTTTACAGCCGGTTATAGTAAAACAAGTTATTATCAAGACAAGGAATAATAAAAATGCTTTTTTCATAATTAATTCCTCCTTTATCAATAAATGTGATCAATTGCTTTATTGTGATTGGTTCTGCTCAAGTTGCAGTTCGTGAATATCCTGTTTGACGCATAATTACTGCCCCTACGATTATTGCTATGAAACAACCCCATAGCATGACCTAACTCATAAGCAATGGTTTTCTTGCATTATATTCTTATATACATTAATCATCTAAAAATATAGGCATAAAATCCTATTTTTAATATGACATATAACATTTTGTTTTGTGTATTTCTCACATTTTCATAGTAACACAAACAATTAATTTTGTCAAAGAATAATTTTCACCGTAATATTGATTTAAAGAGCAAAAAACGCCCAAATACAAATTGAATATTTTGAAAACGAAAACTATACAGAAAGCCTTATAAATGATGATTACACAATGGCATTAAGAAATTTTGGCTCTATAATAAAAGTTGGGGTAGAAAAAGAGCCTACAAATAAAAAAGTAGAGCATATTTTACCAAAATCCGTTAAAATGGAATTGCTTAGAAACCTG
>CACXYD010000012.1 GCA_902771755.1 uncultured Ruminococcus sp.
TCATTGTATATTTATAAGCAAATAATTTGTATTAAGTCGAACCGATTTTACAATCGTTTCGATTGACGAACACGGTTCGCCGCTACAAGATAACAGTTGTTTTGTGACATTTACATATTTGTATTTAACATAAATATTGAGTCTTTACTTGGCGGGCGGATAATATCCGCCCCTACAGGTTTGTGACATTTATAAAAATTATATATAACAAAAATTTTCTGCCGTTACTTAGCGGGCGAACACGGTTCGCCCCTACATGCAACCAAAAAATATTGGTTCTGATTTTGCAAAAATCAACAACAAAGTATCTTGACAAGAACAAGTAAATATAAAAACTTTTTTGTAAAAAACGAAACAAAAATGTATATCCGACTTGGAATTTCTTGTGTAAAACACTTTACAAATCGGTGTTTAAGTGATAAAATTTAAGATGATACAAAGTATCCGTACCGTTTGTTGATTTACGGTGCGTAATTAACAGGTATCGAAAATTTATGCGGCATCATTTCCTTTGCCGCTTTGATTAAAAAGGAGGACGATTCCATTGGCAAGAAAAATGAAAACTATGGATGGTAACAGCGCAGTAGCTCATGTTTCTTATGCGTTTACTGATGTTGCGGCTATCTATCCTATTACACCTTCTTCCGTAATGGCTGACCTTACCGACAAGTTCTCGGCACAGGGTGCTAAGAACCTTTTCGGCAGACAGGTTCAGGTAACGGAAATGCAGTCAGAGGGCGGCGCATCAGGTGCTGTTCACGGCTCACTTGCAGCAGGTGCTTTGACTACAACTTACACAGCATCACAGGGCCTGCTCCTTATGATTCCGAATATGTACAAAATGGCAGGCGAGCTTCTTCCGGGCGTTATTCATGTATCAGCCCGTGCGCTCACAAGCCACGCGCTTTCTATTTTTGGTGACCACTCAGATATCTACGCTTGCCGTCAGACAGGTTATGCAATGCTTTGTTCAAACAACCCACAGGAATGTATGGACCTTGCCGCTGTTGCTCACCTTGCAGCTATTGAAGGCAGAGTTCCTTTCCTTCATTTCTTTGACGGTTTCAGAACTTCTCACGAAATTCAGAAGATTGAGGAGTGGGATTACGCAGACCTCGCTGATATGCTTAACTGGGATGCAGTTGAGGCTTTCCGTCGCCGTGCTCTTAACCCTGAGCATCCTGTAACAAGAGGTACTGCTCAGAACGACGATATCTTCTTCCAGGCAAGAGAAGCTTGTAACAAGTATTACGATGCAGTTCCCGAAGTTGTTGTTAAGTATATGGACAAGGTTAATGCTAAAATCGGCACTGACTACAAGCCATTCAACTACTACGGTGCAGAGGACGCAGAGCATGTTATCGTTGCTATGGGTTCTGTTTGTGACTGTACAGAAGAAGTTGTTGATTACCTCAATGCCGCAGGCGAAAAGGTTGGTCTTCTCAAGGTTCACCTTTACAGACCTTTCGTTGCCGACTATATGCTCAGAGAGCTTCCTAAGACTGTTAAGACAATCTCTGTTCTTGACAGAACAAAGGAACCCGGTTCAATCGGCGAACCTCTTTATCTTGATGTTCTCGCTGCTATCAACGGTTCAGACTTTGCAGGTGTAAAGGTTTACACAGGCAGATACGGTCTTGGTTCAAAGGATACAACACCGGGCGACATCATCGCTGTTTACAGAAACGCTGAAAGCGAAACACCTAAGAGAAGATTTACAATCGGCATCGTTGATGATGTTACAAACCTCTCACTCCCGATTGTTGAAAATCCTGATACAACTCCGAAGGGTACACACAGCTGTAAGTTCTGGGGCCTTGGCGCTGACGGTACTGTTGGTGCTAACAAGAACTCAATCAAGATTATCGGCGACAACACCGATATGTACGCTCAGGGCTACTTTGCATATGACTCAAAGAAGTCAGGCGGTCTTACAGTTTCTCACCTTCGTTTCGGTAAAACTCCTATTAAGTCAACATACTACATTTCAAAGGCTGACTTTGTTGCCTGCCACAACCCGTCTTATGTTGACAAGTATGATATTGTTGATGACCTTAAAGAAGGCGGTTCATTCCTTCTCAACTGCCCATGGGATACAGAAGAACTTTCCGAGCGTCTCCCCGGTAAGATGAAGAAGATTCTCGCTGAAAGACACATCAACTTCTACACAATCGACGGTATCAAGATCGGTAAGGAAATCGGTCTTGGCGGTCGTATCAACACAGTTCTTCAGTCAGCATTCTTCAAGATTGCAGACATCATTCCTGCTGACAAGGCTAAGGAACTTATGAAGGCTGCCGCTAAGAAGTCCTACATGAAGAAAGGTCAGGCTATCGTAGATATGAACTACGCCGCTATCGACCGTGGTATGGAAGACCTCAAGAAGGTTGAAATTCCTGCTGATTGGGCTAACGCTGTTGATAACTCAGTTGCTGACAAGGCAGAGGGTAACGGCGCTCTCGTTGAGTATGTAAACGAAATCCTCAAGCCTGTAAACGCATATAAGGGTAACAAACTCCCTGTTTCAACATTTATGGATCATGTTGACGGTACTGCTCCTAACGGTTCTGCCGCTTATGAAAAGAGAGGTATCGCAGTTGATGTTCCTGAATGGAATCCTGAAAACTGTATTCAGTGTAACAGATGTGCAATCGTATGTCCTCACGCTGTAATCCGTCCTGTTGCCATGACAGCCGATGAGCTTGCAAAAGCTCCCGAAGGCACAAAGAGCCTCCCGATGATGGGACTTAAGGACCTCAACTTTGTAATGACAGTTTCAACACTCGACTGTACAGGTTGCGGCGCTTGTGCTCAGGTATGTCCGGGTAAGAAGGGCGCTAAGGCTCTTACAATGCAGTCAATCGACTCACAGCGTCCCGAGCAGGCAGTATTTGATTACGCTCTCACACTTGAAGATAAGCCTGAAGTTCACGAGAAGTTCAAGTTCACTACAGTTAAGGGCAGTCAGTTCAAACAGCCGTTGCTTGAATTCTCAGGCGCTTGCGCAGGTTGTGGTGAAACACCTTATGCAAAGCTTGTTACACAGCTCTTCGGTGACAGAATGTTCATCGCTAACGCAACAGGTTGTTCATCAATTTGGGGTGCATCTGCTCCTGCAACACCTTATACAAAGAATAAGAAGGGTTACGGTCCTGCTTGGCAGAACTCACTCTTTGAAGATAACGCAGAGTTCGGTCTTGGTATGGCTCTCGGTCAGAAGGCTATCCGCAACAGACTTATTGAGTATGTTGAGGGTATTCAGAAGGATACAGACAGCGCTGACCTTAAGACAGCTTGTCAGAACTATCTCGACACAGTAACAGATTCAACTTCAAGCCGTCCTGCAACAGACGCTCTTATCGCTGAACTCGAAAAGAACACAGATGATGCTAAGGTTGGCGAACTCGTTAAGAAAACACTCGTTGACAAGGACGAACTCGCTAAGAAGTCAATGTGGATCTTCGGCGGTGACGGTTGGGCTTACGATATCGGTTTCGGCGGTCTTGACCATGTAATCGCATCAGGCGAAAATGTTAATATCCTTGTATTCGATACTGAGGTTTACTCTAACACAGGCGGTCAGGCTTCAAAGGCTACTCCTGTAGGTTCGGTTGCACAGTTTGCCGCTGCAGGTAAGGCTGTTAAGAAGAAAGACCTCGCCGCTATCGCAATGAGTTACGGCTATGTTTATGTTGCACAGTGCGCTATGGGTGCTGACAACAATCAGGTTCTCAAGGCTATGGTTGAGGCTGAAAGCTACAACGGTCCTTCACTCGTAATCTGCTACGCTCCATGTATCAACCACGGTATCAAGGGCGGCATGGGCATTGCTCAGCTTGAGGAGAAAAAGGCTGTTGAGGCAGGTTATTGGAACATCTTCCGTTATGATCCTCGTCTTGCAGACGAAGGCAAGAATCCGTTCATGCTTGACGGTAAAGCTCCTTCTGCATCATATCGTGACTTCATCATGGGCGAAGTTCGTTATAACTCACTCACTCGTTCATTCCCTGAAAGAGCAGAAAAACTCTTTGAAAAGGCTGAAAAGGTTGCTGCTGATAAGTATGCTCACCTTGAAAAGCTTGCAAGCCTTCCCGATGCCGAATAATTTTGGCTAAAGCTTGTAAAAAGTGAATATGTGAATAAATAAAAAATTCTCCCGAATATGGCATTTGCCGTGTTCGGGATTTTTTTAATTGAAAATTGAAAATGGAAAGTGGAAAATTGTAGCGGCGTTCAGTGAACGCTAATCGAACCGATTGCAAAATCGGTTCGACCACAGGCAACGGCAGTATTTTTCCGTTTAAATAATAATTTATAAATGTAAACCCGTAGGGGCGGTCATCGGCCGCCCGCCTTGATGAAATATTTTGTTTAATCACATATGTTTTGATGTGATTATAATTGTGTATTGAACCTTGCACGCATTGCGTGCAATCGTATGCGTTGCATACGAACGGGCGAACACGGTTCGCCCCCTACAACACACATTGCAAAAATAATTGGAATGTTATACTTGGTCAAAATATGTATGTTGCTGTATGGTTGATTTGGTTTTGCAACCAAATCAAATGGCGGTCACTGACCGCCGCTACTGTATGTACAAACAATTGCTATGTTATGCTCGGGCAACATTTGTAATTTACTATTAAAACCGTCTGCACGAACACTCGAACATAAAAAATGCGGTGGCACATTGCCAACCGCATTTTCTATACATAGTTATTATGATTTGTATTAACTTTTTTACGCTTATGAAATTATTTTAATTTTACCCATATAATTGGTCTTACTCCTTGACTAAAATCAACATTAGCGCCAATCCTTGAGAAAATCTTTCCGCTTTCTCCTACATGTGCAGCACAATCTTTGTATTTTTCACTCATTGACCTCAGCCACCAACCATTAGACCATCCATCAGAAAAACGCGATGTAGCATTTCTTTTTAGTTCAGCAACAGCATAATCAGTTAAGTTTACAATTTTTTCGTCTGTACTGCGAAAATATTCATTAACTTCATCAATAGAAAGCAATGATACCTTATCCATTGTATTGCTTTCGCCGCTATTTAGAACCTCAGTAGTCAATATTATGGATTGCTCGTTATTAGAAAAAGCTTCCTCATAAAATGACGAATTTAACCAATCTCTCAATGAACTGTTTTCCCAGCTGGTTTCAACAAAATCATTGTTATATGGTTGACCGTCGAGGCAATATTTGCTTATTAAAAGTGCTTTATCATCATCTTTGTTTATACAGATCCACTCAATTTCTTCTTTGCCGTTAGATGTATTATTATCTTGTTCATAATTTCCAAACTTTACGCTATCTCCGATATTAGTAATTTCAATGCCTAAGTCAGTTGTTTCCTTATTATAATTTTTGCTTGATTCGCTATCAATATTTGTTGTAGCAAATTCTGTTTCTGTAGCGTTATATTTGTTGTCAACAATATTATATTTTGAATTAACATCACTTTGACAAGCTGTGAAAATTGTAATAATCGTTACTGAAAGTAACATAAGTATAAATTTTTTCATTTTAACGCTATCTCCTTAATAAGTAATATGACTAATAATTGTCCTATCATAGGACAATATTTATTTGTTCTGATGTTAACATAAAAATCGTCCTATGTCAAGACAAAATGGAGATGATTTTTTTGGCGAGAATTATTGACGGTGACAAAATGAATATTGTTGGGGATAGTGTGAGGAAATATAGGATTATGCGAAAAATGAGCCAACAAAAACTTTCAAATCAACTTGAATTATTAGGCGTATATGTTTGCAGAGGTTCTGTATCAAGAATAGAGGATAAATCAAGAACCGTGACTGATATAGAGATTTATGCAATAGCTAAAGTGCTAAATGTAGAAATTACTGATTTGTTTGATGTTTTTGATGGTTAAAAGTTTAATTGTTAAAGTTACATTGCAAGCAAGCTTTACTTCTGAAATTGCACCGTTCACCTTAATAAAACATAAAAATTCATCAATACGGGCGAACACGGTTCGCCCGTACAACATACATTGCAAAAATAATTGGAATGTTATACTTGGTCAAAATATGTATGTTGCTGTGTGGTTGATTTGGCTTTGCAACCAAATCAAATGCCGGTCACTGACCGCCGCTACTGTATGTACAAACAATTGCTATGTTATGCTCGGGCAACATTTGTAATTTACTATTAAAACCGTCTGCACGAACACACAAATATAAAAAATGCGGTGGCACATTGCCAACCGCATTTTTATTTTACATTTTCAATTTTCAACTTTCAATTTAACAATCACGCAACCGTTACCGTAATCGTTACGCTTGATGTTCTTTTAAGCACATCGGTGACTGAATATGTTACCTTGTACTTGCCTTTTCGGGTGGTTACTACATTGCCGAAAACTTCGATATTCGATGTTATGTCGTTGCCGCAGGTGTCAACGGCTGTTACTCCGGCAAGGGCATAAAATTCGCCGCCGCTTTTGATTGTGTAATCGTTTGCACCGCTGATTGTCGGAGCGGCACTCGCATACGGACATTTTTTGTTGCTGTCTGTCGGATCCCACTTGTTGGTGAAATCGGTGATTTTAATTGCCTCGGGTTTTCCGAGAGGTCCTGCGTTTTCCGCATCGTCATATATGCTGACATCCGTGCCTGTGGGGCAGTTGTCATAAACCCACTTTGCATCCGAAACCGCAAGTCTTACGCAACCCTGTGATGCCTGTTCGCCAAGCTTGTTGAACTCCTCAAGCTCCAAATCTTCTTCGCTCATTGAGTAGTAGGGAACAGAGTGGAAAAGATAATCGCCCGAAATTCCGCTGATGTATCTTCCGTAAACATCACCCACAAGGAAAAGCCACTCGGACTTGATTCCGATTGTGTAGTCGCCCGTGATTGTCGAATTGTCAAGACCTGTGGAGCAAATCATCGCCCTTACGGGGATTGTGTACTTGCCCTTTTCGTCATATGTGTACACCGTCACGCAGTTTGCCGTGCGGTTGACCTTGATTGCGTACAGATTTTTTGCTGTGTTACGCTTGTTCTGTTCAAGTTTGTCGAGATTTGCCGTTATACAGGTTGAGTAGCTTTGCTGTTTTTTGGCAGTTGATTTTGCCACCGTAATTTGAAATTCCGACTTCGATTTGTCTTTTGAAATGGCAGAAATCAGAGCCGTACCCTCTTTGAGAGCGTCAACCCTTCCGCCGTCATCAACGGTAACAATTTTACTGTTTGAGCTTGTCCATTTTGTAACGGACTTTGCTTTTTCAGATGACAATTCAATAATCTTTGTTTCGCCGACTTTTAATGTGAGCGAATCAACCGTACTCGGCAAAGTCGGATTTTCGGTTGCCGCCGTATCAGGTGTCTGCGGCTTTGAAGAATTTTGAGAATCATTTCTGAAAATTCCCGTTACACCGCATAATATGCAGGTTGCAATGAGGACAACACATAGTAAAAGAATGAAAATTTTCTTTTTCATAGATTACCTATCCTTATAGAATTTAACATTAAATGGTTACAAAATTTTAACCTTTGTATATTATAACTTTTTTTCGACAATCTTGCAAGTGCTATTTTAAATTGGCGAAAAATGTGGTAAAATGTCAGTCGGAAAATGTTTTGCATTTTCCAAACTAACGACTACAACAATTTATGGTGATAATTATGGCACATCCGATTAAGCATTTCAGAACAATAACCCGTCACAGACACAAGGTAATTGCCAACTGCGCAAGGGCGGGAATCCTCTGGCAGGGATTAAGACACGATTTGTCAAAGTATTCGCCCACGGAGTTTATTCCGGGTGCAAAGTATTTTCAGGGTACGAGAAGTCCTAACGAAAAGGAGAGAGAGCTGTACGGATATTCTCAGGCATGGATGCACCACAAGGGCAGAAACCGTCACCATTACGAATATTGGAACGATTACAACCCGAAGTCAAAACAGGTTGAAAATGTTGAAATGCCCGTGAAATATGTTATCGAAATGTTCTGCGACCGAGTTGCCGCAAGCAAAATTTACAACGGCAAAAATTACACGGACGGCGCTCCGTTTACATATTTTTGCAGAATCAGAGGCAAACACCGTATGCACCCCAACACCGAGGCATTGCTTGAAAAATTATTGGTTATGCTGAGAGATGAGGGCGAAGAAAAAACCTTTGCGTATATTAGAAGTATGAAGAAAAAGTGATTGTTTGTACATATCTGTAGGGGCGGATATTATCCGCCCGCCAAGTAATGGCACAAATTATGTGTAAAAATATATTTTATAAATGTTACAAAATGATTGTTATACCGTAGCGGCGAACCGTGTTCGCCAATCGAACCGATTGTAAAATCGGTTCGATTCAACACAAACTATTTGTTTATTAACATATCATTTTAAGATAACAAAAACTGTGTATATGTTCGGTTTGTTTTTGCAAACAAACCGATTGGCGAACGAGGTTCGCCGCTACAGATTATACACTACTTTTATCGTATCAAAAGCCATGTGTACAAACATATAATTTCATCGAGGCGGGCGGATGATATCCGCCCCTACGAAATATAAAAGGAGTGATAATATGAAAACCGACAAGGTTATAACTGCGATGATTGAATATTTTGGAAGTGACAAGAAAAGGATTCACCATTTTCTCAAGGTTTATTCATTTGCAAAGACAATCGGTGAAAGCGAAAATCTTTCGTCTGCCGAACAGGAACTTCTTGAAATCTCTGCAATCGTTCACGACATCGGCATAAAGGTGAGCGAAGAAAAGTACAATTCGTCTGCCGGAAAGTATCAGGAACTTGAAGGTCCTCGTGAGGCTGAAAAGCTGCTTGCAACTCTCGGTTATGAAAAGACATTTATTGACAAAGTTTGCTACCTTGTTGGACACCACCACACCTATGGAAACATTGATACTTTGCCGTACCAAATTTTGGCGGAGGCAGACTTCCTTGTGAACCTTTATGAGGACGATTCAAGCCGCCGTGCCGCAGAGCAGGCATATGACAAAATATTCCGCACAAATACGGGAAAAAATCTGCTGAAAATAATGTTCCTTATACCCTAAAATTGTACTCATTTACCATAGTGTTTTGAGTGTGAAAAAGTGGTGTAAAAAGTATCTCAAAATGCTTGACAACGCCCTTAAAAAGTGTTATTTTAATGGTGTTGGTTATATGATTATAAAAGTGAATAAATGACAGAATACAAGGATGTATGACGATTTTTTCAAGGAGCTGACCTTACCAGGCATCTGCTTGGGAATGAGTCGGCATTTTTTTGTGTCATATACAAAATTCAGTATTAATTATTATTATTGGAGGTTTTACAGTAATGAGAGAAGAATGGACAAATTTTGCAGGTGGCAAATGGGAGTCCGACATTGATGTCAGAGACTTCATTCAGAGAAACTACACACCTTATGACGGCGACCAGTCTTTCCTTGAAGGTCCTACAGAAGCTACAGACAAGCTTTGGGGCGAACTCAAGGAACTCCAGAAGGAAGAAAGAGCCAAGGGCGGCGTTCTTGATATGGAAACTGAAGTTGTAAGCGGCATCACAGCTTACGGCGCTGCATATCTTGATAAGGACCTTGAAAAGGTTGTAGGTCTTCAGACAGACAAGCCTCTCAAGCGTGCATTTATGCCTTACGGCGGTATCAAAATGGCTGAGCAGTCATGCCAGATGTATGGCTACACTCCAAGCCCAAAACTCCACGAAATCTTTACAAAATATCACAAGACTCACAACCAGGGTGTATTCGATATCTACACTCCTGAGATGAAGCTTGCTCGTCACAACAAGATTCTTACAGGTCTTCCCGATACATACGGCAGAGGCAGAATCGTTGGTGACTACAGAAGAGTTGCTCTTTACGGTATTGACCGTCTTATCGAAGGCAAGAAAGAGGACTTTGCAGAAACAAATCGTCAGGGTATGAGAAGAGGCGACTTCCAGCTCCGTGAAGAAATCGCTGATCAGATTCGTGCTCTTAATGACATGAAGGAAATGGCACTTTCTTACGGCTTTGATATTTCACAGCCTGCTAAGAACGCTGCAGAGGCAGTTCAGTGGCTCTACTTCGGCTACCTTGCTGCTATCAAGACTCAGAACGGCGCTGCAATGAGCGTTGGCCGTGTATCAACATTCCTCGACATCTACATCGAGCGTGACCTTGAGAACGGTACACTTACAGAATCACAGGCTCAGGAACTCGTTGACCACTTTGTTATGAAGTGTCGTATGGTTAAGTTCGCAAGAATCGAGTCTTACAACCAGCTCTTCTCAGGTGACCCTGTATGGGCTACTCTCGAAGTTGCAGGTCTTGGCATGGACGGCCGTTCAATGGTTACAAAGAACGACTACCGTTTCCTCCACACACTTGAGAATATGGGACCTTCACCTGAGCCAAACCTCACAGTTCTTTATTCTTCAAGACTTCCTGAGAACTTCAAGAAGTATGCTGCTCATATTTCAGTTACAACAAGCTCAATTCAGTACGAGAACGATGATGTAATGCGTCCTGTATGGGGCGACGATTACTCAATCTGCTGCTGCGTATCTGCAACACAGACAGGTAAGGAAATCCAGTTCTTCGGCGCAAGAGCTAACCTTGCTAAGTGCCTTCTCTACGCTATCAACGGCGGTGTTGATGAAAAGACAAAGATGCAGGTTGGTCCTGAATATACACCTATCACATCAGAGTACCTTGATTATGACGAAGTTATCAAGAAGTATGACACAATGATGGATTGGCTTGCTCACCTCTATGTTGGTACACTTAACATGATTCACTACATGCACGATAAGTACTACTATGAGGCAGCAGAAATGGCTCTTATCGACACAGATGTAAGAAGAACATTTGCAACAGGTATTGCAGGCTTCTCACATGTTGTTGACTCACTCAGCGCTATCAAGTACGCTAAGGTTAAGGTTATCCGTGACGAGGACGGCATCGCTGTTGACTTTGAAACAGAGGGCGACTTCCCAAGATACGGTAACAATGACGAGAGAGCAGATAAGATTGCTGTTGATCTTCTTAAGACATTCATGGCTAAGCTTAAGTATTGCCACACATACAGAGATTCAGAGCCTACAACTTCTATCCTTACAATCACATCAAATGTTGTTTACGGTAAGGCTACAGGTTCACTTCCTGACGGCAGAAAAGCAGGCGAGCCGCTTTCACCTGGTGCTAACCCAAGTTACGGTGCAGAGCAGAACGGTCTTCTTGCTTCACTTAACTCTGTTGCTAAGCTTCCTTATGAGTACGCTCTTGACGGTATTTCAAATACCCAGACAATCAACCCGGGTGCTCTCGGCCACAACGATGACGAGCGTGTTGACAACCTCGTAAATGTTATGGACGGTTACTTTGATCAGGGTGCACACCACCTCAATGTAAATGTATTCGGTACAGAAAAGCTCATCGATGCTATGGAGCATCCTGAGAAGGAAGAGTACGCTAACTTCACAATCCGTGTATCGGGTTATGCTGTTAAGTTCATCGACCTTACAAGAGAGCAGCAGCTGGATGTTATTGCCAGAACCTGCCACGACAGAATGTAATGTCGGACAACGCTGTTAAAGGCTTTGTACACTCAATAGAAACTTTTGGCTCTGTTGACGGTCCGGGTGTGAGATTTGTGGTTTTTCTGAGCGGTTGCGCAATGCGTTGCCAGTTCTGCCACAATCCCGACACTTGGAAACACGATGAAAACACCGTGGAATACACCGCTGACGAGCTGCTTAATAAAGCGCTTGCATACCGCCCCTATTGGAAGAGTAAGGGCGGTATCACAGTAAGCGGAGGCGAGCCGCTTTTACAGATTGACTTTTTGCTTGATTTGTTCAAGAAGGCTAAAAAGCAGGGCGTTAATACCTGTATTGACACAAGCGCCAACCCGTTTACAACCAAAGAGCCGTTCTATTCAAAGTGGAAAGAGCTAATGGAATATACGGATTTGCTGTTGCTTGATATAAAGCATATCGACAACGAACAGCACAAAATCCTTACAGGACAGCCAAACACCAATATTCTTGAAATGGCAAGACAGCTTTCCGATATGGGCAAGCCCGTATGGATAAGACATGTTCTTGTGCCTGAAAGAAACGATAAGGACGAGTATCTTTTCAGACTTGCCGACTTTATCCATTCGCTCAAGAATGTTGAAAGAGTTGAAGTTCTTCCGTATCACACCCTCGGTGTGTACAAGTGGAAAGCACTCGGTTATGACTATCCTCTCGAGGGCATTGAACCCCCGACAAAAGAGCGTGTTAAGAATGCAGAAATGATTCTTAACGGCGAAAAAACAAGAGAATAATTTTGATTTTATCTTTTTTCTTAATATATTCTTTATAAACAAAAGCGGCAGTATCATTTTCGATACTGCCGTTGTTTTTCGTAGGGGCGGATATTATCCGCCCGCAAGTAAAGACACAAATTTTACGATAAAAATAAACTGTATAAATGAGATATAGTCACCGAAATAATGTAGGGGAGGACCTCGTTTTCCCGTTCGTGTGCATTGCACACGATTGAACGCAATGCGTTCAAAATTGAATACACAATTTATGTTATGTCAAAACATATGTGTACGAACATAAAATTTTATCAAGCGGGCGGCCAATGACCGCCCCTACAGATTATATATAACTTTTTATTCTTTTCCTTTGGTTGTTTCTTCTGTTTCGTTAAGGATTGAACTGTCAAATGTGTATTCAAAAATTTCCGTGCCGTCTTTGTTGTCAAATTTAACCTTGACCTTCGGATTCTCAACATTGACATACGCACTAAGCTCACGCATAAGCGGTTTTATCATTGTTGCCTGTGATTCCATCTGTTTTTCCATGCTTGATTTGAGCGCTTTCATCGAATCGTTCGGAACCTGATCAAGCAACTTATACTCATATACAAGCACATCATCGCCTTCGGCATAAACATCGAGGTCATAAACCGACTTGAACTGCTCTTTTGCATTTTCAATAGTGGTCTGCACATTTGGGTATGAAAGGTATTCGTCAATTGTATCAAAGGACAGTATCGCCGACTTTGTTGCTGACTGCGACTTTGAAGTCTGAGCAACGGTTGTGGGCTGTGTGGTTTCGGTATCAGCCTTTGAAACATTGAATTCAAATCCGCAAGCCGAGAATGATGCAACAATTATTGCACAAAATATTACCGCAAAAAACTTTTTCATATTAATTCTCCTGAATTTAATCTTGAGTTTATGATATTAAATTATATCTACCCTGTAAAAATAATAGCAGATAATGCAGAATTTTGCAATACCACGGCGAGCCGCCGTTCCCAATTCGTGTAGATAGTTTGTAATGTTAAAAATATGTTATGCCCGAGCGTAGCATTGTAATTGTTATCGCAATTTCGTAGGGGCGGATATTATCCGCCCGCAAGTAACAGCACAAATTTCACGATAAAAATAAACTATATAAATGAACCATAGCCACCGAAATAATGTAGGGGAGAACCTTGTTCTCCCACAAGTAATGGCAGAAAATTTGTGTTATCGCATACTCTATATAAATGTCGCAATTCAGTAGCAGCGAACAACGGTTCACCGTAACTAAAATATGCAGTAATGTGCAGTTGTCTATTGAAAAAATTGTAAAAAAGATATAAAATAGAATCAAACAAAAAATTACGGCTTTTTCGCTAAATTATATTAATTATGAAAGAGGTGCCAGAAATGGATAAAAACAAAAAATTACTCTACACAATCATCGGCGCAATCTCTGCACTTGCGGCTGCCGCAGCAGCACTTCTCGCCTTAAAAAAGCACAGATGTGCAGAACAGAAACTTATTGAGGAAATTGACGATATCGTTTCCGAAAAAGAGCCTGAGGAGGTTGCAACAGAAGAACCGCAGGCAGAAGTTACAGCCGAGGACCTCGCTGAGGAAGAATAAGCAACAGGTTGTTGCACCCAATTCGGGCAGACAGTTTTGCGTGGGCAAAAGTTAAACTGCCCGAGCGGTGCTTTCAATTTAAAATTGAAAGTTCAAAACGGAAAATGAATGTCGGCGGTGTGCCACCGCAGTCTATTCGAGAAAACAGTTTGAAAAAGAAAATGCATCAGATTCCCGAAAAAGGTCTGATGCATTTTTGTTTTGTATAAAACCCGTAGGGGTAGCCTTGCGACCGCCGCCTGTGGCGGATAAAGGGAGCATAGCGCTGTCTGAAATAACGAGCAAAAGGCAGTGCATTTATGCACAACGCATTGCGACTATATTTCAGACGGGAAGATATTGGCCGCCCGTAAGTAATGGCAGATATCATTTGTTGAAAACAAATTTTATAAATGTCACAAAATCATTGCTGTTTTGTAGGGGAGAACTGTGTTCTCCCGCTTGTGTGCAATGCACACGATTGAACGCAATGCGTTCAAATTTGAATACACTGCTTTCACCATGTCAAAACGCATTTCTGCGAACATAATATTTCATCAATGCGGGCGACCGATGATCGCCCCTACAGAATAACGGTGACTTTGGCTTATATATACAATTTAAATTTATCCAAATCTTTGTGTTGTTATTTGCGGGCGGATAATATCCGCCCCTACACCTACAGCGCCGTCGCCGTTTATATACAATATAAATTCGTGTCCCATGCAGGGATGTATGGATGGTGGCGGAGGTAGATTTTGTAGTCGGGGTTCACGCTGTGAATGTACAACGCAAGGCGGAAAATATCCTCAAACCTGTGATATGCCGAAAAATTCAGCTTTGGCTTGTAGTTCTCCATAGTTTTCTGCATACCGATAAGGGTTTCCATGTCCGCACCCTCAACATCGGCTTTGATGTAGCCGGCAGCCATTCCGCAGAGAATCGTATCGACTGTCGCAACTTTTGTTGCAACTCCCTTGTCGGCAATTGCGCTGTTGCGACCTGCCTTGTTGTTGAATATAAGCTCCGTGTTTTTGCTGTATGAGCCGAGTTGCCAGAGCGACACATTCGCCATGCCCTTGCAATGAAGTTTCAGCTTTTCAAAATTTTTTGCATTCGGTTCAAAGGCGACTATACGCTTGTAACTGCCGTTTGTGTAGTGCAGAAATTCGTCAATCGTGTCGCCGTTGTATGCGCCAAGGTCAACATAGCTTTCGTTCTCACCGAGTTTCAGAATGTTGCCGAAAGCTTCGTCTTTGTCGGTTGTGACAGGGGGGAGGAGGTCAATTCTGCCCGTGTAGTAGAATTTCAGAATGTTTTCATAGACCTTTTTTGAAAGGTCATCTGAAAGCAGATTGTACGCACTTTCAATTTGCTCTGTGTTTTCATTAATAAAATCATCGTCAAAAAGTCTGTTGCCAAAAACCGGAACAGAGGGGACAAGCATTTCGTGCTTTGCGGAAATTTTCGTGATGTGCGCCATAACATCGGGGAACTGACTTGCAAAGCAGAGGGAAATTATAATGTCGCCGAATTCCGTTTCAACATCGGAAAGTTTCTTCACCGTGAAATCATGAAATTTCTGTCCACGAACAAAATCATCGCTTGCAATAACGGCAGACGCTTTGATTCCGTATCGGTCAAATGCGGCAAGAACCTTGTCCGCACCGTCACCCATCCCGTAAAGCACAACAGGCTTTCCGCAATTTTTCAGCCGTTCCCATACAGATGTTTCATTTTTCAAAAGTTCGGTTATATTAAACATATGGATACTCCAATTCGTGTAGATAGCATTTTGATTGTTTGTACAAATCTGTAGGGGCGTTCATCGGACGCCCGTTTGATGAAGGTTTATGTTTATACATATATTTTTTGATGTGAAGAAAGCGGTGTATTGTTTTGTAGCGGCGAACCGTGTTCGCCAATCAAACCGATTGTAAAATCGGTTTGACTTAATACAAGTTATTTGTTTTATCTGATTATGATATAACAACACAATTGCGATTTATTCATTTCGTGTTTGCACACGAAATGATTGGCGAACGAGGTTCGCCGCTACAGTAGAACAATATCTTTATGACATTTATATAATCTGTCATTATCATAAATTTTCTGCAATTACTTGGCGGGCGGATAATATCCGCCCCTACGGGTTTGTGGTATTTAGATGATTTTATATTAAAAGAAAATTTGTATTGTCAACCATTTTGATTTGCAATGCAAATCAAAATTGGTCGGGTATAATACTTTTTGTATAGTAAAACCATCTTCACGACCGCCACCGACCGCAGGTCGATTTCACCGTCCGCAAGGACGATTTCACTTGACAAAGTCAAATTTCACTCGCCAACGGCGAATTTCACTATCATACATATTATCCGATACGATGATAGTAATTTATCGCAGAAACCTTCGTTCTGTAAAAAAGTATAAAAAAACGCCCACCCTATTGGGTGGACACTTTATGTGTTGGCATCTCCCTATTTTTCCAGGCCGTCACCAGCCAAGTATTTTCGGCACCACTGAGCTTAACTTCTGTGTTCGGTATGGGAACAGGTGGACCCTCAGCGTCATCAACACCAACTTATTAATTTTTTTGTTTCTCTCTCGAGAACAGTATTGATTATACTACGGCTTGCACCAAATGTCAACACTTTTTTTAAAAAAATTTAAAATTTTTTCAGAAATCCCAAAAAGCCCGTATTTATCCCGTTTTATCGCCGTTTTAACCGTCCCTAAACCTAGGACATACCTGATGCGGTGAAAATTTATACATATTTTGGCTTGTTAAAGTGTAAAAAATAGGATGCCGTTGTTTGCCGTAAATTATTGACTAAACGGAGAAAAATGTGTACAATTAAATAGATTAGAACAGATTGGGATGTTTAGAATGAATAATGTAAATAAGTGTAAAATGCTTTTGTCATCACTCTCGGTATTCAGAGGTATAATGAACAGAAGCGTGCCGAAAGCCTTTTATGAACTTTTGCTTTCGCTCGACAAAAAGCCTGAGGAATTTCTCGGTGCATACGGCAAACTTTGCTCAATGCTTTGTGAAAGAGGCTGTGCGGACAAGTTCGCTTTTGCAATCAGTGAAACGGCTCTTTTTGACGATAACTGTTTTGCCCGTGCCGCAACAGCAGGCAAGCAGGGCGAGTTACCCGAAAATGTAATTTCTGCCGTTAAGACAGACTGCGACGCTATTTTAACAGCTGCAAAGCTTACTTCCGATGAAGTGCTTGAGGCATATACCTATGCAGATGAAATCAAAGAGCTTATTCCGATTCTTCCAAAGTGGCAGACAGGCAAGTGCGCTCCGTGTTTTGACGGATTTGACGGTTCACTTGACAAGCTTTCTGCTTATTATAAGGAAAACGGTTGCGGAATGTTTGCCCGTTACAAGGCATTCATATGGCGTGACGGTGACATTCAGCCTGTTGAGCATCCGGACAAGATTGACATGGATACATTCACGGGATATGAGCGTCAGAGAAGTCAGGTTGTAAACAACACACTTTCGTTTATTCAGGGCAAGAGCTGTAACAACTGCCTGCTTTACGGCGACAAGGGTACAGGTAAAAGCTCAACAGTCAAGGCAATTGCAAACGAGTTCCGCAAAGACGGACTCCGCATTGTTGAAATGCCAAAGGACAGACTTATTGACTTTCCGCTCCTTGTTGACAAGATTGCCGCTCTTCCGCTTAAATTCATTATATTTATTGATGATCTTTCGTTCCAGCATCAGGATCAGAGCTACACAACCCTTAAAGCCGTGCTTGAAGGCGGACTTGCGGCTCGTCCCGATAATGCGTTGATTTATGCAACATCAAACCGCAGACACCTTGTTAAGGAAAGCATTTCTGACAGAACTCATACTGTTGACGATATCAATGTTCGTGACAATATGCAGGAAAGCCTTTCACTTTCAGACCGTTTCGGTCTTGCAGTCTGCTACACAGTTCCTTCAAAGAACGATTTCCTTGAAATTGTATATTCTCTTGCAGAGCAGAGAGGTGTCAAGATGACTCATGAAGAACTTGCACTCGGCGCTGAGCAGTTTGCACTTTCAAGAGGCGGTCGTTCACCAAGATGTGCAAGACAGTATGTTGAATCGCTGTTTTGCTGATTAATCGGAGGTCAGTTATGAATATCCCGTTGAAGTGGCAAACATTACGATTGAAAGCCAGCCTAAGAACATTGTTGTTCTCGATGCGCCGACAGCCGATATCCTCATTGCAACAGGCTATGACAGGTATATTGTGGGCAGAAGTGATGAGGTTGATCAGCAGTCAATCGCAGTTGCTCCGAGTGTCGGTTCGTATGAAAATCCTGATACCGACAAAATCATCAATTCCGGAACAAACCTTGTGTTTGCAGGTCAGTCAATTAATGAGGACGCAAAGAAGAAACTTCAGGACAAGGGCATTCAGGTTATCACAATGTCACACGGCGATACTCCTAAGCAGGTTGAAACAAACTATGTGACAATCGGCAAGATTTGCGGCGGTACAAAAACAGGCGCAAAGCAGGGTGAAGATACCTACAATGACTTGCTTGATAAGATGAACAACTACAAACAGCAGGTTAATAACAGAAATTCGGGCATACTCGACACGGTTTGTTATCTCTATACAGAAAACGATCAGCTCAAGATGATGACAAGCGGAACATACGGCGATATGCTCCTCGGCTATACGGGTGCGGTTAATGCCGCAGTAAATATCAGCGACAACAATGTTGATGTTGCAACTCTCAAGGTTGCAAACCCGAACTACATCTTCTATGCAGACAATGCTACTCTTGATAAAATCAAGGGTGATGCAACACTCGCAAGTCTTGGCGCAGTTAAGACAGGCAAGATTCTTGAGGTTTCGCTTGAAGAAATATCAAGACCGGGCAATACTGCTCTTGAGGCTCTTGAAAAAATGGTTTACTTTATGTATCCCGACCTCAAGCCAAAGTCTGCAACAGACACAACAAAGGCTCAGGATGCAACAGCGTCAAATACTGATGCAACAACTGCAACTCAGACAGCAACAACTGCAAGCGGTTCAAAGTCGGTTGCCGATAAGTACAACCTTACCATTACATCAGACCTTTCACTCAAGCAGGAAGATGAAAACGACACGGTAAAGGCTATGCAGCTCCGCCTCTATAACATCGGTTACATCGCCGACAAGGAGAATGTGACAGGCTACTACGGCGAAGTTACAGCCGAGGCTGTTAAGAATTTCCAGAAGCAGAACGGTCTTAAAGAAACAGGCACAGCCGATAACGCAACGCTCGTGTTGCTTTTTGACAGTTCAGCGAAAAAAGCGAAATAAGTCAGTAATATAAAAAATTAACTCGGTGCAGATATGATTCTGTACCGAGTTTTTGTATATGTAAAAACAAATTTTATAAATGCAACAAATCCGTAGGGGCGGTCATCGGCCGCCCGCCTTGATGAATGGTTTTGTTTAAACACATATGTTTTGATGTGATGAAAATTGTGTATTCCAATGTAGCGGCGAACCGTGTTCGCCAATCATTTCGTGTGTACACACGAAATGAATAAGTCATCGCACAAATTATTTTACAAATAAAATTTAATAATAAACAAAACGCGTACAATGTCGAACCGATTTTACAATCGATTCGATTGGCGAACGAGGTTCGCCGCTACAGTAGAACAATATCTTTGCAACATTTATATAATCTGTTCTTATCGCAAATATTCTGCCATTACTTGCGGGCGGATGATATCCGCCCCTACGAAATTGCGTAAACAATTACAACGCTATGCTCGGGCATGATATGTTTTGTACTAAACAAACTATCTTCACAACCGCAATTTTCCATTTTCCATTTTCAATTTTTCATTTAAAACAATTCGGGGTGCATTCGGCTGTAGTGAAAAATGTACTGCTGGGCGATGCCTGCGTACTGACCAAAATCGTCACCGCTCATATTCGGGAACAGCTTTTCCATTGCCCGTTTCATCCACACATCAATCGGAAAAGCCTCAATTCTGTGCATACCGAAAAGGAGTGTGCAGTCGGCAACCTTTTTGCCGACACCCGTAATTTTCATAAGTTCCGCTCTTGCATCTTCATAGTCAAGCGTGAAACAGCTGTCAAGATTCACTTCTCCATTTGCAACCTTTTGTGCCGCATCAACAATGTAGCGGTTACGAAATCCTGCCCTCAGCGGTGCAAGGTCATCGGGCGAAAGTTTTGCAAGTGTTTCGGCTGTCGGAAACGCAAATTCTCCGTCATCAAGCTGTGTGCCGAAGTTTTCGCACAAACGCCCAACAATGCCCTTGATTCGCTTTATGTTGTTGTTCTGCGAAATGATGAAAGTGCAGAGCGCCTCAAAAGGCTCTTGCCTTAGAATTCTTATGCCGGGGGCATACTTTGCCGCCTCGTTCAAAACGGGGTGAATTGTGCTGATTTCTTCACGGATTTTTCCGTAATCAAGCGAAAAATCAAAGTAGTTGTACCAAATATTTTTGAAATCGTCAGCCGTTGCATTTTCAATGTACATATCCGTGTTGTCAAGGCTGACGGTTACGCTTTTGCCGTAGGCGACACCGTGAAAAGAGCCGTCATTCCGAAGTTTCCAACGAAAACTCTGACCGCAGTCGAGAGTCTGCGCAAGATCAAGGTCATGCACATCGGCTATTTTGATTTTGTTGTCGAGTTCAATACATTCCATAATTTTCACCGCCGAAATTTTCTTAATAAAGTATATCACATTCGGACAAATTATGATATACTTATTTTAAATGGAAAATTGAAAATGGAAAATTACGGTCGGCGGTGTGCCGCCGCAGTCCTTTCGAGAAGATAGTATGTTTAAAGACAAAGCATACTTTGCCCGAGCGTAGAATTGAAATTATTCGCACCATTTATGCGTAGGGGCGGATATTATCCGCCCGCAAGTAAAGATACAAATACTATGATAGAAATAACCCGTATAAATGAACCATAGTTACCGATAAAATGTAGGGGAGAACAAGGTTCTCCCGCCCGTGTGCGTTGCACACGATTGCACGCTTTGCGTGCAAATTTGAACACACAGTTTTAATCACATCAAAATATATATGTATAAACATAAACATTCATCAGGCGGGCGGATAATATCCGCCCCTACATTATAACCCCACATTAAAAGAAAAGGAGAATTATTGTGAAAGAAACAATCTGCACAATTCCGATTAACGATATATTTATGCCGAAATGCGGTTGCCCGTTTTGCCGAATGGAGAGTATGCTTGAGGAGCAGTATGTAAAATTCATCACGGGCGATGCGATGATGGAGCCGAATATCAGAATTGAAACCAACAAAAAAGGCTTTTGCCACCGCCATTTTTCGCAGATGTTTGAAAAAGGGCAGAAGTTGCCGAATGCGCTCATTCTTGAAAGTCATCTTCAGGAAATCATTGACAACGATATGCCGAAAAAGTTGAAGGGCAAGCCTGACAAAAAACAGCTTGAAATCATTAAAAAGCGACTTGATTCGTGTTATGTGTGCGACAGAATAGAGTGGGATATGCACCATTTTTGCGACACGATATTTGTTGAGTGGGCAAAGGGCGAGGAGTTTTATAAGCTGTACAACGAACAGCCGTTCATCTGCCTTAAACACTACGATTTTATTATGAATGTTGCAACCCAAAAGAGCAAGCTCCCGTCAAAGCTTTTGCCGCAGTTTTATGCCGAAACGGCAGGACTTACAAAAAATTATCTGCTGTCGCTTAAAGAGGACATCACATATTTCTGCTCAATGTTTGACTACCGCAACCACGGCAAGGATTGGGGCAGTTCCAAGGATTCAATCGAGAGAAGTATTGAATTTTTGACTGGCGAAAAACCGTAAACGGCGGCAGCGTGTCGCTGCACCCAATTCGGGAAGACAGGCTCAATTAAATTGAAAATTGAAAATTAATGTCGGGAAGACAATTTGCAATAATGCAAAACAATGTCTTCCCGACTGTTTTATTGATATTGAATTTACTGTTTATTTATATGGCGAACACGGTTCGCCACTACGGACAAAATTTTGATATAAACAAAGATTGCATCAGAACCTTACTCGGGTATCTGATGCAATTTCCTTATCTGACTATCTTCACGAATTGACTGTGGTGGCACAATGCCAAACGCAAATTAAGTTTTTAAATTATTATTTACGCTCGGGTGATTTTATTTTCTCCTTTGCAAGACTATCTTCACGAATTGACTGCAGTGGCACACTGCCATACCGCCATGACGGCATTGTAGTATTCATCGGAGAGGACTTTTCTCAGCTCTTCTCTGCCGGATTCGTCATTCATATATGCATTGCGAATGTTTCCGCCTATCTGCATTTCGACACCGTTATAATTTAAAAACTGCTGACGAAGTACCGAAACACTCTCTTTTGTAAGCATATCAAGTGTGATTTTTTCTTTTAATTCCATTTTCATTCCTCCTTAAATTTTGTACATCAATGTAAAATTGAGCTGTTCGCCGTCTGTGAATGTGTAGGCTTGAGCGTTTGACGACATAATCTGAAACCAAGTTGAACCTTTCGGCACAATGCCTTTGAACGATGTGCCTTTGTTGTTAATGCCAATAAAATATACGGGCAATTCCGAATTGTGGCGAAACGGCAAGTCAATAAAATGCAGGGTTGAGTTTGCACCGAGAGAGCCGGCGTTCATCACGATAGAAACATTTGCAAAAACTGTGTCGCCAACCTTTTTATAAATGCAAGCAGCCGACTTTGATTTGCCTGTCTGCGAGGAATACGGAGTCAGCGTTGACGAACCGCTCTCTATGTTGGCAGAGTCATATTTTGAGTTGACGCTGATGTCCATACGGGTTAATCTCTCGTCAAGAGGTTTGCTGTCGGCTTTTGCGTTGAGCAGACTGTCAACCTCATCTGACGAGTAGCTGTCGGCAATATTCCAGTAGTTGTCAGTAATGTACTTGATACTCGGGTAATTTTGAGTATCGTCGGTAATCTGAGAGGACGCATTCACTTTGTTTGAAATGTCCTCTTTCTTGGTGATGTCGGACTGTTCAATCAGCTTTTTTGTTTCGTCAATTTTGGTCTGACAAAGCTTTGTTTCATCAAGAAGTTCCTGAGTCTTTTCACGAAGTTTCAGCGTTTCGGAGTTCGGATTAAGGTACTCTTTGTCCTCAATCGGAATACTCTCGTCTGCATAAAGCGTGACAATCTGAGTCTGGAAAACATATCCGTTTTCGCCTCTGCCTTCAAGCTGAAGTTCAAAATAGCCGTGCATGAAAATGTCGTTTTTTCTGACCTTCCACACAAGCTTTGTGCCTGTTTCGTCAATCGTTGTGCTGTCGGGAATTACCGAATTTACGCTACCGTCAGCAAAACGCAGATGAATGTAGTAGTCAACTGTAATGTCGCACATTCCTCGGATTAAAAATTCCTGCGTTGTGGCAAGATTTTCGCCTGTGATGCCGATGCAGTTTGCACCGTCAAAAGTTTTTGGCTTTCGTTTGTCATAGATAATCATTATTACACCTCCACTTAAAGAGGCAAAAATACGAAAAAATGCATTGTTTTATGCAATTTTTGAAAATTTTTTTGAAATAATTTTTTATTTCCTGTCACAAGGTGAAAACGGTTGCATTTGCAATTTTCTGTGGTATAATCTAATTTGAATGTTTTGAATGAATTGACTTGAACAGAAGGGAACAAAAATGGCTTGCTCCGTAACAATTGACCTGCACGGTGAAACGGTTTACAGCGCACAAAAGGTGCTTACAACACGGCTGAAAAATATTTCGCCCGATGTTCGTGAGGTGTGCGTTGTTTTCGGTTATCACGGCGGAACGGCGCTGAAAGATTTTGTTATGCGGTATAAAAACAGAAAAATCGCAAAGAAAGTTTTAGGACTTAATCAGGGTTCGGTTGTTTTCGTTTTGAAAGATGAATGATGTGGATTATTTGATGAAATTATTTGTTCAATAAATATGTTTTGATGTGATGAAAGTAGTGCATTGTCTGTAGGGGCGAACCGTGTTCTCCCGCTCGTGTGCAATGCACACGATTGAACGCAATGCGTTTAAATTTGAATACACAGTTTTTGACATATCAAAACAAATATGTGTAAACATAACATTTTATCAAGGCGGGCGAACACGGTTCGCCCCTACAAAAAACAACAACTATGTTCCTTTTATAAAATTAAATCTATCAAAAATTTTCTGCAGTTACTTAGCGGGCGTCCAATGAACGCCCCTACAGTACGAAAGGGGATAAAATGAGAAAATATGTAGAAGTTTTCACTCGTGATCATTTGCCCAAGCTGAGGGATCAGCTGTTGTTTTCGGGGCTGACGGATCACGAAATTTTTATGTTTATTCAGTATGCTCAGCCGTACTACCTGTCGCTGAACCGTGGTGCTACGGCAAGGGTTGAAAACAAATTCAGCCATATGACCGGACTTGTGTTTTCGGGAACGGCATACCTTTATTCGGTTGATTACAGCGGAAACAAAAGTCTGCTGAAAACCATTCGCAGCGGTGAATCAAGCGGAACGCTTTATGCGATGTTTGACTACTACAACACGCTTGTTGAGATTATGGCGGGGGAGGACTGCGAAATCCTTTTTATTCCTCCCGAACCGATGTTCATAACCGAGGATTCACTTGCACCGATTCAGCAGAAAATCCTTGTCAATATGCTTGCGTCACAAAGACAGGCATTTTTGCAGATTTCGGAACATCTTGCGTGTCTTTCAAAGCGCAGTATCAAGGGCAAGTTTATGCACCTTCTCCAAATTCATTGCAAGCGTGAACATAGCTATGAGGTTGACTTGCCGTTCTCCCGTGACGGACTTGCAAACTATCTTGCGGTTGACAGAGCCTCACTTTCAAGGGCGCTTGGTGAGTTGAAAAAAGCAGGAATTATTGAATTTAAAAAGAGCCATTTCAAGCTGATTGAAACGGCTGAATATCATTTTGATTAAGTAATCGGTCGGCAAACGGTGTTCTATTTCCTTTCACCGCCGACTAAAATACATTGGAGGATAATATTATGAGTTTTGTGGAATTACTGCTTTTCGGCATCGGCTTGTCAATGGATGCATTTGCGGTTTCAATTTGTAAGGGACTTTCCGTGCGTAAGTTAAGACCGAAACACGCAATTACTGTCGGACTGTGGTTCGGCGGATTTCAGGCGCTTATGCCGCTTATCGGATTCCTTCTCGGAAAGCAGTTTGAGTGGCTCATCACAAGCATTGACCATTGGATTGCGTTCATCCTGCTTGCACTCATCGGTGCAAATATGATAAGAGAATCTTTTGGTGAGGAAGAACAGCTTGATGATTCGTTTTCGGTCAAGACAATGTTGCCCCTTGCCGTTGCAACAAGCATTGACGCACTTGCGGTAGGTGTTTCGTTTGCGTGTATTGATGTTGACATCGTGCCTGCAATCGCAATCATCGGCACAACAACATTCATACTTTCGGCTGTCGGCATCAAAATCGGCAATGTTTTCGGCTCAAAATACAAGTCAAAAGCCGAATTTTTAGGCGGTGCAGTATTGATTTTGCTCGGACTCAAGATTTTGCTTGAAGATTTGGGACTTTTGCCGTTCTGAGGGATTAATTATAAATTGAAAGTTGAAAATTGAAAATGGAAAATTAAGGTCGGGAAGACAGTTTGCAAAATGCAAGCATTCGTTTTCCCGACCGTTTTTTATATATGAAAGTAAAGATTTGTCTGTAGGGGCGGATATCATCCGCCCGCCAAGTAAAGACAGAAAATTTTTGATAGATTTAATTTTATGAAAGTTTGAAAGTTGTTGTTATTCAGTAGGGGCGAACCGTGTTCGCCCGCCCATGTGCAATGCACATGATTGCACGCATTGCGTGCAAATTTAAACCGTATGTTTAAATTATATCAAAATATATTTATTAAATATAAATATTCATCAAGCGGGCGGATAATATCCGCCCCTACAGACAATAAACGGCTTTCATCAAATCAAAATATTTTTATTAAACAAAAAGTTTCATCAAAGCGGGCGCCCAATGAGCGCCCCTACAGATTGGTACATACAATAACGATTTTACGCTCGGGCATACTTTGTTGTGGACTGTACCAACCTGCTACTCGACCGAAATTTTCCATTTTTAATTTTCAATTTTCAATTTTTTAAAGTTGTCATTTAAAATTGTGCAGGAGTTATCTAACTTTTGCAACTCCTGTTCGGTTAATTTAAGTTCCAGAATGCGTTTTGCGCCGTTTGCACTTACTATGCACGGGTTGCCGATGAACACATCTTTCTTGCCGCCGTATTCGCCACGCAGACGAACCGATACTGTCAGCACACTGTTTTCATCCTGCAAAATAGCACGGACAATGCGGACGATTGACATACCGATGCCGTAGTAGGTTGCGCCCTTTGCGTCAATAATTTTGTGGGCGGCACAACGCACATCCTCGCTTATCTGCTCAAGTTCTTCCATGTAGTACGATTTCGGGTTGTCACGCATAACATCTTTGAGCGGTTTGGCGGCAAGGAGCGCCTGACTCCACGGAACAAATTCGCTGTCACCGTGTTCACCGATTACATATGCGTGAATGTTGCGTGGATCAACTTCAAAATATTCGCCGAGAAGATATCTGAGCCGTGCCGTGTCAAGGGTAGTTCCCGTGCCGATGATTTTTGACGCATTGAATCCCGAAAGTTCGTAGGTCACCCGTGTCATGATGTCAACGGGGTTTGTCGCAACAAGGAAAATTCCCTCAAAACCGCTCTGCACAACCTTTGGCACAATTGAAGAAAATACGACTGCGTTTTTCTGCAAAAGTTGAAGTCTGCTTTCGGTGGGCTTTTGATTTGCACCTGCACAGATTACAACGATGTCGGCATCGGCACATTCACCGTAGCCTCCGCAGCGGATTTTCATGCTTGAATGTGAGAACGCAAGTCCGTGGTTCAAATCCATTGCCTCGCCCTCGGCACGCTTTTCGTTTAGGTCAATCATAATGAGTTCATCGCACACATTCTGATTGAGTGCCGCATAGGCAAAGCTCATTCCGACCATTCCCGTTCCCACAAGTACAACCTTTCTTTTGTTTCCCGACATATGACCGTTCCTTTCATTTGTATTCTTTTTTTAGGGTTTTCATATGTGCAAAAATTATTCTTCGGTTCAAAAAATTGATTGAATTGTGCTTTTTTGGAGATTGTGAAAAAAATAACGGCAGAATCGGCTGTTTGTTTGGTGAAATGGCAAGAATTATATGTAAAAATCATCAAAATTCACTTGAAACACAGATATAATTGTGCTAAAATTAATTCGACAAGGTGTTCGGAATACATTAGGCATATTCCGATTTTTATTTTATAGGAAAATATCAATTGCGAGATTCTTGTTTTTGAAAACTGTCAAATTTTGCCTAGTTGTGCTTTAGCATAAAATCCTTGCAAGGCTACGCTCGGGCATTAAAAGTTTTTGAAAAGCAAGACTGTCTGCACGAATAGGGTGCGAGGCACTCGCAGAAAGGAAAAGAGGTAAAAGAGAATGTACAAGATAGTTAAGAAAAAATCTCTGAATCCAACCGTTACACTTATGGAAATTGACGCTCCGCTCATTGCCAAAAAGGCAGAGCCTGGTCAGTTCATCATTCTCCGTGTTGACGAGAACGGTGAGCGTATTCCGCTTACGGTTGCAGGTTATGACAGAGAGGCCGGCACAGTTCGTATCATCTTCCAGATTGTCGGTGCAACAACAGAAAAACTCAATCACCTTAACGAAGGCGATTATATCCACGATTTTGTAGGCCCTCTCGGTGTTCCCACACATACAGACGGTCTTAAAAAGGTTTGCGTTGTAGGCGGCGGTGTTGGTTGTGCAATCGCACTTCCCGTTGCCGAAAAGCTCCACGAAATTGGCTGTGAGGTTCACTCAATTGTCGGTTTCAGAAACAAGGACCTCGTTATTCTTGAGGACGAATTCAAGGCTTGCTCAGACAAGTTCGTTCTTATGACAGATGACGGTTCATACGGTCAGAAGGGCGTTGTTACAGCTCCTCTCGAAGAAATGATTAAAGCCGGCGAGGACTATGACCTTGTTATTACAATCGGTCCGCTTATCATGATGAAGTTTGTTGTTAAAACAACAAAGCCTTACAATATTCCCACAACAGTTTCCATGAACCCGATTATGATTGACGGCACAGGTATGTGCGGCGGCTGTCGTCTTACAGTTGACGGTCAGACAAAGTTCGCTTGTGTTGACGGCCCTGATTTTGACGGCTTCAAGGTTGATTTTGACGAGGCTATGAAGCGTGGTGCAATGTACAAGCCGTTTGAGCGTCATGCACACGAGGAAACATGTAATCTGTTCAAGAAGGAGGTTGAGTAATCATGCCAAATATGTCACCAAAAAAGGCTCCTATGCCATCACAGGATCCTAATGTAAGAAATAAAAACTTCCTTGAGGTAGCAACAGGCTACACAGAAGAAGTTGCAATTGAGGAGGCACAGCGTTGCCTCAACTGTAAACACAGACCTTGCGTAAACGGCTGTCCCGTACATATCGCAATCCCTGATTTTATCAAAGAGGTTGCTCAGGGCAACTTTGCAGGCGCTTATGATGTGATTTCGCAGTCAAGCTCACTTCCTGCTGTTTGCGGCCGTGTTTGTCCGCAGGAGTCACAGTGTGAGTCAAAGTGCGTAAGAGGTATCAAGACTGAGCCTGTCGGAATCGGCAGACTTGAGAGATTTGTTGCCGACTGGCACAACGCTCAGACAGATGTTAAGGTTAATAAGCCTGAGTCAAACGGTCACAAGGTTGCTATAGTAGGTTCAGGCCCTGCAGGTCTTACTTGTGCAGGCGACCTTGCAAAGAAGGGTTACGATGTAACAGTATTTGAGGCTCTCCACCTTGCAGGCGGTGTTCTCGTTTACGGTATCCCTGAGTTCAGACTTCCTAAGTCAATTGTTCAGAAGGAAGTTGACACACTTAAAGAACTCGGTGTTAAGGTTGAAACAAACATGGTTATCGGCAGAGTTCTCTCAATTGACGAACTTATGGACGATTACGGTTTTGAGTCAGTATTTATCGGTTCAGGCGCAGGCCTCCCGAGATTTATGAATATCCCCGGTGAGAACCTTTGCGGTGTTTACTCGGCAAACGAGTTCCTCACAAGAACAAACCTTATGAAGGCTTATAAGGATGACAGCACAACTCCGATTATGCACGCAAAGAAGGTTGCAGTTGTAGGCGGCGGTAATGTTGCAATGGATGCCGCTCGTTGTGCAAAGCGTCTTGGCGCAGAAGAAGTTTATATCGTTTACAGAAGAAGTGAAGAAGAACTTCCTGCCCGTAAGGAAGAAGTTGAGCACGCTAAGGAAGAAGGCATCATCTTTAAGCTCCTCAATAACCCTGTTGAAATCCTCGGCAACGAAGATGAGTTCGTAACAGGTATGAAGTGCATTAAAATGGAACTCGGCGAGCCTGACGCAAGCGGCAGAAGAAGACCTGTTGAAATCCCCGGCAGTGAATTCGTTCTCGATGTTGACGCTGTTGTTATTTCAATCGGTACATCACCGAACCCACTCATCAAGGCTACGACAAAGGGACTTGACACTCAGAAGTGGGGCGGTATCATTGCTGACGAAAACGGTCTTACATCTCGTGAGGGTGTATATGCAGGCGGTGACGCTGTAACAGGCGCCGCAACAGTTATCCTCGCCATGGGCGCAGGCAAAACAGCCGCAGCCGCTATTGACGAATACATCCAGAACAAAAATAAGTAATTTTTGTTCTGAATTGAAAATGGAAAATTGAAAATGTAAAATTATGGTCGGCGGTGTGCCACCGCTGTCCATTCGAGAAGATAGTTAGATAAAGAGATTGCATCAGATGCCCGAGAAAGGCTCTGATGCAATTTTTGTTATGTTAAAATTTTTGTCCGTATGTAAATCATTATCCGCCCGCCGGTAATATCACAAAATATTTGACAGATATAATTTTATAAATGCCGCAAATCGTAGGGGCGGATATTATCCGCCCGCAAGTAAAGACACAAACATTATGGTGGAAATAAACTATATAAATATCACAAAGTTACTGCTATTTTGTAGGGGAGAACCGTGTTCTCCCGTTCGTGTGCAATGCACACGATTGCACGCATTGCGTGCAAAATTGAACACACAGTTTATGTTATATCAAAACAATATGTATGAACATAAAATTTGATTAAGCGGGCGGATATTATCCGCCCCTACGCCAAAATTTGTGCATACGGTCACAATTTAATGTTCGGCAAAATATGTTGTGGTCGCACCGATTTTGCAATCGTTGCGATTGGCGAACGAGGTTCGCCGCTACAAATGAATACATAACATTGATGATATCAAATGATTTTTTACAAACATAAATTCATATCAAGGCGGGCGTCCAATGAACGCCCCTACATGGTTGCAATAACTTTGCGACATTCATCGGATTTTATTGCCGATAAAATAATTTCTATCGTTACTTCGGGCGGATAATATCCGCCCCTACGACACAACAATAATTTTGCACAATAAATTAAATTTGTATATAGGTGGATTCTTTCTATTTTGGTATTGATTTTAGCATAAAATAGGTGTATTATGACTTTGTATGCGGACGGGTGAAATTTTTCAGTGGTCCGCACCTTGTTTTTTAAATAATGGTTAAGAGGAAAGTTTGAGTTTATGAGAATTATAATCGTTGGATGCGGAAAGGTTGGCTCTTCGATAGCGTCGGAGCTTAACTCGGAGGGACATGAAATATCCGTAGTCGATATTGACCACGGGGCAGTTGATAAGCTTGCAAATTCGCTTGATGTTCTCGGTATTGAGGGAAACGGTGCGACATATGATGTGCTTGTTGAGGCGGGTGCTGAGTATGCCGACTTGCTTATTGCCGCAACTGCAAGGGATGAAATCAACCTGTATTCGTGCCTTATGGCTAAGGCGGCAGGTGTTACCCACACAATTGCAAGAGTGCGTAATCCCGAATACACAAACGACCTTTACAGAATCAAGGAACACCTCGGTCTTTCTATGGCAATCAATCCCGAACAGACTGCCGCTAATGAAATCAGCCGTCTGTTAAGATTTTCGGGTGCAATTGAAATTGACTCGTTCTCAAAGGGTGTTGTTGAGCTTATCAAGGTAACCGTACCGCAGGATTCGTCAATTGTCGGAACGGCTTTGAGCAGAGTTGACAACCTCAGAGGTAAGGTGAGAGTCTGCACGGTTGAGCGTGGGGACGAGATGTTCATTCCTAACGGTGATTTTGTTATTAACGGCGGCGACAGAATTTCGGTTGTTGCAAAGCCTGAAATTGCCGCAAAATTCTTTAAGCGTATCAGCGTTGCAATCGGCAGAAGTAAGGATGTTATCCTGCTCGGTGGCGGCAAGGTTTCGTTCTATCTTGCAAAGACACTTGTAAAGTCGGGTGCGAATGTTAAAATAATAGAGAAAAATCCCGAAAGATGTAACTTCCTCTCGGAGGTTCTTCCCGAGGCTGTTATAATTCAGGGCGATTGCATGGATCAGTCGCTGTTGCTCTCGGAGGGTGTTGAACACGCTGACGGCATTGCCGCTCTTATGGATTATGATGAAGAAAATATTATCATCACAATGTACCTCAAGGGCATTACAAAGGCAAAATTGATTACTAAGGTAAATAATGCGTCATTTGATCCGCTCTTGCATGATCAGAATTTTGAATGTATTATTCATCCAAAGAGCCTTACGGGCGAATATATTGCAAGATATATCAGAGCTATGCAGAATACGGGCGACAGCAATGTTGAGTCGCTTTACCGCCTTAACGATGACAAGGTTGAGGCTCTTGAATTCAGAGTTTATGCGGAATCAAGGGTTACAAATGTTCCGATTATGAACCTTAATCTGAAAGATAATCTTCAGATTATCTGCATTAACAGAGGCGGAAAGATTATTCTTCCGCAGGGTACCGATGTGATTAAACCTGAGGACACGGTAATTGTGCTTACCATGCAAAAAGGTCTTAGCAAGCTTGAAGATATTGTAAAGCGTTGAGGGGAACATAATGAATAAACGATTAATTGTGTATATCCTCGGCTGGGTTCTTATTGTCGAGGGTGCGGCTATGCAGATTGCAACCGTGACTTCATTTATATACGGCGAACACGAGGGATTTTATTTTCTCGCCATAGGTGCTTTGTCGGCACTTTTGGGATTCCTTGCCGTAAAAGTAAAAAAGCCGAAAAACCCCGTGCTTTATCAAAAAGCAGGTTTTGCGGCTACTGCGTTGAGCTGGATTCTTATGTCCTTTGTCGGATGTTTTCCGTTTTGGCTGAGCGGTGAGATTCCAAGCTTTATTGATGCTTTTTACGAAACCGTGTCGGGTTTTACGACAACGGGTTCAACTATACTTACTAATGTTGAGGCATTGAGCCACGGCATGCTTATGTGGCGAAGCTTTCTCCATTGGTTGGGCGGTATGGGCGTAATCGTGTTCTTGCTTGCGATTATCCCGAAACTCGGCGGTCAGCAGAATATTTTCCTTATGAAAGCCGAAAGCCCAGGCCCGATTGTGGGCAAGGCTGTTCCGAAAATGAGAAATTACGCAATGATGCTCTACGGAATCTACTTTGGATTGACCGCACTTGAATTTATTTTTCTGATTGTAGGAAAAATGCCTCTTTTTGACGCACTTAATATAAGCTTTGCAACGGCAGGCACGGGCGGTTTCGGTGTTACAAATGCAGGTATTGCATCGTACAGCAACTATCTGCAAACCGTTATTGCGATATTTATGATGCTGTTCGGCATAAACTTTTCCGTGTATATTCTCATTCTTGCCAAAAAATTCAAGCAGGCATTCCATATGCAGGAATTGTGGGTTTATTTCGGAATTATCGTGCTGTCAACAACTTTGATTGCGTTTAACATCAGGTCGCTTTATCCGAGTGCGTATGATGCGGTTCATCAGAGCTTTTTCTATGTTTCGTCAATCATCACGACAACAGGTTTCGGCTTGACCGATGTTAATAACTGGCCTGAATTTTCAAAAACTGTGATTATGATTATTACATTCATCGGCGCTATGGCAGGCAGTACGGGCGGCGGTTTCAAGGTTTCAAGAGTTATTTTGCTCTTTAAAGAAACACGAAAGGAGTTTTCGCTCCTCGTTCATCCGAGAAATGTAAAGACCGTAAAAATGGACGGCAAGGCGATTGACCACAGCGTTATGAGGTCAACTTCAATTTTCCTTGTGCTGTACATCGGAATCTTTGCGTTAAGCTGGCTTGTGCTTTCGCTTGATCACACGGATTTTGTGACGAACTTCACGGCTGTTGCCGCAAGTATCAACAACACAGGTCCGGGACTTGGAATGGTTGGCCCTGTCGGCAACTATTCGGAGTTCAGTATTCTGTCAAAAATTATTTTGATTTTCGATATGTTCGCAGGCAGACTTGAATTGTTCCCGTTGATGTTGCTTTTTGCCCCGTCAGCATGGAAAAAGTCGTAAATAAATTGAAAGTTGAAAATGGAAAATTAAAAATTAAGGTCGGCGGTGTGCCACCGCTGTCCTTTTGAGAAGATAGTCAGATAAAAAGATTGCATCAGATGCCCAAAAAAGGTTCTGATGCAATCTTTGTTTATATCAAATTTTAGGGGCGGATATTATCCGCCCGCAAGTAATATCACAAACTATATGTTAAAACAAATTTTATAAATGTCGCAAAGTGATTGTTATACCGTAGCGGCGAACCGTGTTCGCCAATCGAACCGATTGTAAAATCGGTTCGACATTGTACAGCGTTTCGTTTATTATAAAATTTTATTTACAAAATAATTTGTGTGATGACTTATTCATTTCGTGTGTACACACGAAATGATTGGCGAACGAGGTTCGCCGCTACAGACGATACACAATTTTTATCACATCATAACATACACATAAAACATATAAATTCATCAAGGCGGGCGGCCAATGACCGCCCCTACGGAATTGTAAAAACAATTGCAATGT
>CACXYD010000013.1 GCA_902771755.1 uncultured Ruminococcus sp.
GTTATGACATCATCATATAAAATCCACAAAGTAACTGTCATAATGTAGGAGCGAACCTCGTTCGCCCGCTCGTGTGCTATGCACACGATTGAACGCAATGCGTTCAAATTATACGCAACTCATCATCTTTTCATCAAAAATCTTTTAAACAAAGAACATTCATCAAGCGGGCGGCCGCTGACCGCCCCTACAGTATATCAACAATTTTGTGACATTTATAAAATTACATTCAACATATTTTTTCTACGATTACTTGCGGGAGAACACGGTTCTCCCCTACAAATTAGCAGTAAACTTCATATAAAATAAAAAATCGCATCAATACCTCATTCGGGTATCTAATGCAATTGCTCTATCACACTATCTTCTAGAATTGGGAACAGCGGCTCGCCGTGCGGGCATCCGATGAACGCCCCTACTGCTTATTTTGATTTTGCAACTAAAATAAGTGACAGTCATTAACCGCCGCTACAATATTGCATATACAAACAGTCCCGACAGATTTTACTCTGTCGGGATTGTTGATTATAATATTATTTTCTTGTGATTGACCAGCCTGTTGCATTGTAACCGCTGATTGTTTTGCCGTTTTTGTCGATGCAACGGAGAGTGTATGTAACCTTCTTGCCCTTCTTTGCACCTGAATCTGTATAACTTGTAGCTGTTGTGTCTTTAACCTTTGTCCAACTGCCACTGTCATATTTTCTGTAAAGTCTGTAGCCGTAAACACCTGCAACCTTGCCCCAAGTCACGCTTACACCCTTTGAAGTATTTGTAAGCTTTGTGATTTTCGGTGCAACAGGTGTATATTTTTTCGACCAACCCTTTGAATTGTAACTGCTTACTGTGTTGCCGTTTTTGTCAATACAACGGATTGTGTAGGTTTCCGTTCTGTTCGGACTTACTCCCGAGTCGGTAAAACTTGTTGCGGTTGTATCCTTAAACCTTTTCCAACCGCCTGATGAGGTCTTGTAGTAAAGTCTGTAACCGTAAACTCCTGCAATTTTGTTCCAACTGAGCTTGATACCGCCTGAAGTGTTTTCAAGCTTTGAAATTGTCGGAGCAACCGGAGTATACTTCTTTGACCAACCCTTTGAGTTGTAACCGCTGACAGTATTGCCGTTCTTGTCAATGCAACGCATTGTGTAGGTTTTGGTCTGATTTACACTTACCGCTGAATCGGTATAACTTGTTGCAGTTGTATCTTTGATTCGTTTCCAACCGTTAGAAGTTTTCTGATAAACTCTGTAACCGTATGCACCCGAAACTTTATTCCAGCTTATTTTGATACCGCCCGAAGTATTTTCAAGTTTTGAAATTGACGGTGTCTGCAAAGTCTTATCAAGTGCAACAAAGTTAAAGCTGTTTTTCTTAGCGTAAGATTCTGCGACAGTACCTCTGTAACCCTTAACAGTAAAATCTTTAACCTTGTTTATTTTATAATTATCAAAATCAAAAACAAAGCCGATTGCATAATCATCTATTTTAGTTACATTTTTCTCAATTGTAACTGTTTTAAGATTTGGGTTATCAAGTAGTATGCCGTGACTTCCGACATAACCGTTGCATAATTCTTTTAATGAAGTAGGTGTTGTATAGGCAGAATCCTTTTTGTTATACGGATAAAGAATAATTTTAGTCTTATTCTTGTCATACCAAATACCGTTTTCAGAGGTATAGTTTTTATTATTGAGGCTGACATTCACCTTTTCAAGCGAAGTACATCCTGCAAACACCTGTCCGCCTACTGTTTTCAAATTACTTCCTATATTAACACTCTCTAATCCTGAACATCCTGCCATTGCTATATCATCCATAATTGTCACGCTGTCGGGAATGTCGATAGTTTCAAGACTTGTACAATACGATAATGCACCCATTCCGATTTCGGTCAAATTCTTTGAAAGCTCTATATTTTTCAGATTGGTGCAATAAGAGAAAGCAAGTCCGTCAAGAACCGTAACGCTGTCGGGAACAGTAATGTTTGTCAAACTTGAACAATTAGAAAAAGTCCATGATTCAATGCGTTTTACACCGTCAGGAATATTTATATTTTTCAGTCCCTCACAGTCTAAAAATGCCCAATTACCGATTCTGTTTACCGTTTCGGGAATTTTCACACTTGTCAGATTCTTTTCTTCATAAAAAGCATAACCCGAGATATTGGTAATGCCCGACTTGAGGGATAATTCTGTATTTTTAGGCATATCACCTTTGTAACCGTAAGCACTTTTGCCTATATATACCACACCGTCAGGCTGACTGTTAAGCCACTTTGTTTCTTCAAAAGCTCTGCCGCCGACATACGGTAAATCATACGAAACTGTAACACTTGCAAGATTTTCACAACCTGAAAACGCATACTCGCCCACACTTGTAACACTCTGAGGAATTGTTATTTCCGAAAGTTTTTTACATTCAACAAAAGCAAAAGCGCCAATGCTTTTCAAGGTTTCCGAGAAATTAACGCTTGCAAGTTTTTCACAAGAGCCAAAAGCGTCGTTTTCTATTCTTTCAATACCGTCATTGAAGTTAAGTTCTGTGAGTCCCTGACAATTATAAAAAGCGTACTCGTCAATATGTTTTACACTACTTGGAATTAAAATGGCGGTAAGATTTGCACAATCTTTAAAAGCCGATTCTGAAATGCTGACTGTATCTGATTTTACAGTAATTTTGGTGTTGCGTGGCATGTCGCCTTTATACTTATACGCTACTTTTCCGACATACACAAGACCGTTCGGCTGATTGTTAAACCACTTTGTGTTATTAAATGCATTTTCACGAACAGTATCAAGATTGCTTGGAAATTTAATTTTCTCAAGTTTTATACAGCCGTTAAAAGCGGAAAATCCAATTGTTGTAACTCCGTTTGGAATGGTAACGCTTGTAATAATTCTGTTGTCACTCAATGCACCGGTATCAATTTGTTTTACCGTGTGACCGTTAATTGCCGAAGGAATGGACAAAGATGATGCCATACCGTCATAGTCAGTTATTGTACATGAATTATCATCTTCTATTTTGTATTGAAAATCGCCGTAAGTAAGGTCATCTTCCGATGCGTTTACCGTAATCGGTGCAACAACAATTACACTTAAAAGCATAGTAATCGTAAGAAATACAGATGTCAAACATTTAATCTTTGTTTTCATAAATAAACCTCCTTAAAAATATAATTTCCGTTTACCTCTCACCTTGATTATATGCCTCGATATTTGCAATTGTCAATAAAAATATTTTTAATTTTAAAGCATTTTTATGTATGTTATAGAAAATCACATTGTTTTTTTTAATATGTCATCCCCCAAAAACCGGGCAAATAATGATTGAATTTCATGTTCATACCCATATGTTTTGATATAATGAAAGTTGTTTATTTTTTGTAGCGGCGAACCGTGTTCGCCAATCGTTTCGATGACAACATCGAAACGAACAGTAGGGGCGCTCATCGGGCGCCCGCCAAGTAATAGCTGAATTTTTTTGTTATGACATCATCATATAAAATCCACAAAGTAACTGTCATAATGTAGTGGAGAACCTTAATTTTCATATAAAATAAAAAATCGCATCAATGCCTTATTCGGGCATCTAATGCAATTGGTCTATCATACCATCTTCTCAAATTGGGTACGGCGGCTCACCGTGCGGGCGGATAATATCCGCCCCTACGGGTTGTTTTGGTTTTACAGCCAAAACAAATGGCGAACACTGTTCGCCGCTACAGTTGAACAACCACATTGCGACATTTATAAATTTATATTCAGCATAAAATATTGTATCTTTACTTGCGGGCGTCCGATGAACGCCCCTACTTGTTGTTATATCAACGACAAAAAAGCCTCCCGATTACTCGGGAGGCTTAAATGCTTTACGCACAAATATTTAAAGTAAAATTATTTAACAAATTACTTCTTGTAAGATGTGTGCCAGATTTCCTTAGCATACTGAAGGATTGTACGGTCAGATGAGAACTTACCAGCATTTGCAATGTTGATAAGGCACTTCTTACCGAATTCCTTACGGTTAGCATACTCTGTGTTAGCTCTGATCTTTGTATCAACATAATCAGGAAGATCATAGATGAGGAAGTAGTTATCAGCCTTCTGCCATGAAGAATCCTTGAGGAGTGAATCATGGAGTTCCTTAAAGCTGCCTTCGCCCTGAGCGCCGCCGTCATCAAATGTGCCGTCGATAAGAGTATCAACAACTCTCTTGATTTCAGGATTAGCGTCATAAAGAGCCTTAGGATTGTAGCCTTCCTTCTTCATTCTCTCGATGTCTTCAACCTTAGCACCGAAGATGTACTCGTTCTCAATGCCTGCGCACTCAGCAATTTCAACATTAGCACCGTCAAGTGTACCGAGTGTAGGAGCACCGTTGAGCATGAACTTCATGTTACCTGTACCTGATGCCTCAAGGCCTGCTGTTGAAGTCTGCTCAGAAAGGTCAGCAGCAACAACAATCTTCTCAGCGTAAGATACATTGTAGTTAGAAATGAAGTAAACCTGAAGGAGATCCTTAGTTTCGGGATCGTTGTTTACAAGCTTAGCAATCTCGTTGATGTACTTGATGATTGCCTTTGCTCTTGCATAACCCGGAGCAGCCTTAGCACCGAAGATAAATGTTGTAGGAGTCCAGTTCTTAAGCTTTTTATCCTTCAATCTGAAGTAGATTGTCATGATTGAAAAAGCGTTGAGGAGCTGTCTCTTGTACTCATGAAGTCTCTTAACCTGAATGTCATAGATTGAATCAGGATTTACATCGTAGCCGTCCATCTTCTTGATGTAGTCTGCGAGCTGCTGTTTCTTCTTCTTCTTGATGTTGTTGAACTTTGTGATTGTTCTTGTGTCAATGCTGTCATTGAGCTTTTCAAGAAGTGAAAGGTCTGTAAGCCATGCATCTGAGCCAACCTTCTCTGTGATAAGAGCAGAAAGTTCAGGGTTGCAAAGACCGAGCCAACGGCGCTGTGTGATACCGTTTGTCTTGTTCTGGAATCTCTCAGGATATACCTGATACCACTCTTTGAGTACATCAGCCTTGAGGATTTCTGTGTGGAGCTCAGCAACACCGTTTACATATGTTGAAGCGTATGTTGCAAGTCTTGCCATATGAACAACATTACCGTCGATAATGCGCATCTTAGCCTTTGTATCCTCGTCAATGCCCTTAGCAGTAAGCTCTTCCTGGCACTTGTTAGCGATAAGGCAGATGATGTGATAAATCTCAGGAATAACCTGTGTCATAAGGTCAGCCGGCCACTTTTCAAGAGCCTCGCCGAGAACTGTGTGGTTTGTATAGTTAAATGTCTTTCTTGCAATTTCAAAAGCCTCGTCAAAGTTGAAGCCTTCGTTCATAAGAAGTCTTACGAGTTCAGGAACACATGATACAGGGTGTGTATCGTTAAGCTGAATTGTGTTTTCCTTAGCAAAGAAGCTGAAGTCATTGCCGTGCTTCTTCTTATAACGGCGCATGATGTCCTGAAGTGATGCAGAACAGAAGAAATACTGCTGCTTAAGTCTGAGAACCTTGCCCTCATACTTGTTATCGTTAGGATAAAGAACCTTTGTGATGTTTTCAGCATCGTTCTTTTCCTGAACAGCGTTGTTGTACTCTGTGTTGTTGAAAGCAGTGAAATCGAAATCATTTACTGCCTCAGCCTGCCAAAGACGAAGTGTGTTGATGTTTGTTGTCTTACAACCGATAACAGCCATATCATAAGGAACAGCCTTAACTGTCTGGCCCTTAAATGATACTGTAACAGCCTCATCTTCAACACGGTTGCACCATGGATCTTCAAATCTCTGCCAGTTATCAGCTGTTTCAACCTGATAACCGTTTTCGATAAGCTGCTTGAAAAGACCGTACTTGTAACGGATTCCGTAGCCGTCAAGCGGTACTTCCTGTGTAGCAGCACTGTCGAGGAAACAAGCAGCAAGTCTGCCGAGACCGCCGTTACCGAGAGCAGCGTCGTCGATATCCTCGAATACATTGATGTCAATGCCCTTCTTCTTAAGGAGCTTTGTAACATCTTCAAGAATTCCGAGGCAGTAGAGGTTGTTGTACATCATTCTGCCCATGAGGAATTCTGCAGAGAAATAGTAAGCTCTGCGTTCGCTGTCATGTTTAATCTTGCTTGCTTCCCAGTTACCTGCGATTTCGCCCATTACTGCTTTACCGAGTGAGTAGTGAAGCTCAGCGGGTGTGAGCTCTTCAATCTTTTTGCAGTACATAGACTGAGCTGTGAGTTCAAGCTTTTCCATAATATTACCCATTTGTTTAGTCCTCCAGTCGTCCGCTTTTTTCAGACATAGTTTTTAATTTATCTGCAAGCTCATCAGTAAGAGCTGCGCCATCGAGTCTCCATACCCAGTTTCCGCCGAGTGTTGACGGAATGTTCATTCTTGCCTCCTTGCCAAGGCCGAGAATGTCCTGCATAGGTACGATTGCTGTATCTGCCTTGCTTTCATAAGCAACACGGATGAGTCCCCAGTTGAACGGTTCGTCATCGGGCATCTGACAATAACTTCTTGCATAGTTAATGTCCTCGGGTTTAGCTGTTTCAAGCCAGCCCATAACAGTATCGTTATCGTGAGTACCTGTGTAAACAACACAGTTTTCGGTGTACTTGTGGGGAAGGTAGTCGTTCTCTTCACCACTGTCGAAAGCGAATTCAAGAACCTTCATTCCCGGATAGCCTGTCTGCTCCATAAGCTCGGTTACATCGGGAGTGAGTGTTCCGAGGTCTTCGGCAACAATATCAATCTTGCCGAGTGCCTCTTCCATCATCTTAAAGAACTTAATGCGTGGACCTTCAACCCATTCACCGTTGATTGCGTTTTCAGCAGGATAAGGGATTGAATAGTAGCTTGCAAAAGCTCTGAAATGGTCAATACGGGTGATGTCATAAAGCTTTGATGCAGCTTTGATACGCTCAAACCACCACTCATAGTCGGTAGCCTCAAGGTAATCCCAGTCATAGAGAGGGTTGCCCCAGAGCTGACCTGTTGCTGAGAAGTAATCCGGCGGACAACCTGCAACTGCGATAGGATCACCGTCGTCATAAAGCTGAAAGAGTTCGGGATTTGCCCATGTGTCTGCGCTGTCCATAGCAACATAGATTGGCATATCGCCCAAAATCTTGATGCCAAGACCGTTTACATACGCACGGAAAGATTCCCACTGCTCATAGAATTTGAACTGTACGAACTTCCAGAAATCAACATCGTCCTTAAGCTTGCGTTCATAACGCTTCACGGCAGCCTCATCACGCATTTTGATTTCCTCATCCGGCCATTCTGTCCAGGAAACCATGTCAAAGCTCTTTTTAACTGCCATATAAAGTGCATAGTTTTTGAGCCATGAACTGTTTTTACGCTTGAAGGATGTAAATGCCTTCTGGTCGCCCTTTTTGAAGTTATTGTAAGCAATCTTCAAAACTTCAAAACGGCTGTTGTAAATTTTCTCGTAGTCAACCTCAGCGTCATTTGAGCTCCAGTCATAGCTCATAATTTCTTCCTTAGTCAAAAGACCTTCTTCACAAAGGGTGTCAAGGTCAATGAGGTAAGGGTTGCCTGCATAGGTTGAAAAAGACTGATACGGTGAATCACCGTAACTTGTCGGTCCAACGGGGAGAATCTGCCAGATTGTCTGACCTGATTTTTTCAGAAAGTCAGCAAACTTACGAGCCTCTTTGCCGATGGTGCCGATACCGTAGGGGGATGGAAGCGAAGTAATCGAAAGGAGAACACCTGCGCTTCTAGCCATAAAAATCAACTCCATTCTGACGGACTGTTAAATTTTTTAAATCTGCGAATTCGGGCGCAATTCGCCCCTGAACCCACAGTATCAAGATAATTTTAGCACATAATCTAAATTTTTACAAGTTATTTTTTTAACAATGACAAGTTATTGCAATATACTCAAAATAGTTAGCAAAACAGCGTCAGAAGTTAGTTTTCTTATATAGCCTCTTGAATTTGTCTTGTTAATACTGCCACCGAGCATAAGCTTTATTGCATAACTTTTGTCTTTTGTGCTGATTCCGCAATAAACAAGGCCGACTGGCTTTTCGGGAGTTCCGCCTGTAGGGCCTGCAATTCCCGTTGTACTTACGGCTAAATCAGCACCCGAAACATTTCTTGCGCCCTCTGCCATCTGCATTGCGGTTTCAGCCGAAACTGCGCCCAGCACAGACAGAGTTTCGTTTGAAACTCCAAGCACTTTATGTTTCATTTCATTTGCATATGTGCAGACGCCAAAGTCAAACACCTCGCTTGCACCGCTGACTGCGGTAATTCTTTCGCTTAAAAGACCGCCCGTACAGCTTTCTGCGGTTGCAAGCTTTACACCCTTTTCACGGAGTTTTGCAACAACATTTTCCTGAAGTGTGTCGGCATTGAGATTGTTTTTTCTCAAAAGCTGAATCACATCTATATCTGTCAGAGTTATCATTAATAATCATCTCCGAAAATTTTTCGTATATCCATATTTTAACACCGGCATATGAATATTGCAATTGTTTTTGTTTTTTGCTATATTAATAGAAAAGGACAGCGGTCACGCAAAACCGCTTATTAAAAGAGGTAATCTTATGGCTTGGTTTTTTACCGAAGAAAATATATCCGGCAACAACTACACCCTTGTCGGAGAAAACGCAAAGCATATTTCAAAGGTACTGCGTATGCGTACAGGCGAGGACATCACCCTTGTTTCTCCCGACAAAACGCAGTATGAATGTAAAATTTCACTCATCTCACAAGGCGAAGTTACTGTTGACATCATCTCACAAAAGCCGTGTGAAAACGAACCTGATGTTTTTGTAACGCTTTATCAGGCTCTCCCAAAGGGCGACAAAATGGACTACATTGTACAGAAGTGTACGGAACTCGGAATCAGCAGAATTGTGCCGATGATTTCGGCAAGATGCGTTTCCCGTCCCGATGAAAAGTCGCTGAAAAAGAAGTGTGAGCGTTGGCAGAAAATTGCCCTTCAAGCGGCAATGCAAAGTCGCAGGGGTATTATTCCCGAAGTAACTCCATGCGTTTCGTTTAAAGAGGCGGCAGAACAGACAAAGCAGAACGAAAAGACCGTATTTTTCTACGAAATGGGCGGAGAATCGGTTAAGAAAATTCTTGGCGGTACAAAGCCGAAAACTATCGGAATGTTCATCGGCAGCGAAGGCGGATTTGAACAATCGGAAGTTGACAGCGTAACAGCAATCGGCGGTCAGGCGGCAACTCTCGGCAAACGAATTCTCCGTGCCGAAACTGCCCCCCTCGCCGCCCTATCCATTATTATGTACGAAACCGACAATTTTTAGGCGAGTGCCTCGCACCCCTCTCGTGAAGATAGTTTGTACAATCAACTGTAGGGGTAGCCTTGCGACCGCCGCCGGTGGCGGATAAAGGGAGCATAGCGCTGTCTGAAATAACGAGCAATAGGAAGCACATTTATGTGCAACGCATTGCGACTATATTTCAGACGGGAGGTCATTGGCCGCCCGCCTTGATGAAACCTTTTGTTTATTTCATAACTTTTGATTTAATCAAAAATGTGTATTCATTTGTAGCGGCGAACCTCGTTCGCCAACCAATTCGTGTGCAAACACGAATTGAACAAACAAATTTTTTGGTTTTAAAATCATAATTAATTATGCGTACATACTTAATCGGTTTGGTTTTCAAACCAAACCGATTGGCGAACACGGTTCGCCGCTACATTATTTAGGTAACTGTATCTCATTTATACGGTTTATTTTTATCGTAAAATTTGTGTCTTTACTTGCGGGCGGCCGATGACCGCCCCTACTGAAAAACAATAAATTTGATATAACCCAACACCAAAATCGGAGGAAAAATTATGACAGGAATTATATGTGCCATGCAGATTGAGGCTGACGGAATCATCGCCCTTTCTCAGAACACGCAAACCGAAGAAATTGCAGGAATGAAATTCACCACAGGCACTCTGCACGGCAAGGACATCGCCGTTGTAGTCTGCGGTGTCGGCAAAGTTAATGCCGCAATGTGTGCCGTCGTGCTTATTGAAAAGTACAATCCCGAAGTTGTCATCAACAGCGGTGTGGGCGGTTCACTCTCCCCTCTCGTATCAATCGGCGACATTGTTGTTGCAACAAAATCCGTTCAGCACGATATGAACACAACCGCTCTCGGTGACAAGCAGGGCGAGGTTTCGTTCCCTGACGGCACAAAGATGTTCTTTGACTGTGACAAAACAGTTGTTGAAAAGCTTACACAGGCTTGCAAAACTCTCCCCGACACCAAGGTTGAGCAGGGCATTATCGCAAGCGGTGACATCTTTGTTTCGGACCGCAAAAAGCGTAAAAAAATTGCCGACACATTCGGCGCTCTCGTTTGTGAAATGGAAGGTGCGGCAATCGGTCATGTTTGTGACGCACTCGAAACCCCTTACGGAATTATCAGAGCAATCTCTGATGACCTTGACGAGAACAAGGGAGTTGACTTTGTAAAATTCTGCGAACTTGCAAGCAAAAAAACAGTCGGTGCAATCAGCGAATATCTCAAAAATAATTAAATAAATTTTTCAACACAACACAAACACCCGTTTGTGTTGTTCTGTTCTGCGACAGTATTTGATAAAATTTAATCATCAAATACAGGAGGTAACTTTTATGAACACAGATAAAATTTACGCAGAACAATTGGCAAACGAATACACCCCAAAGGACACATCAAAGGTTGTTGCACTTCGCAAACTTGATGCAAAAGCAAAACTTCCCGCAACAATTTTTGCTTACACTTTCGGAATTATCACAACTTTGATTGCAGGTGTCGGTATGTGTCTTTCGATGAATGTAATAGGCAACGGTTCAGGCGCTTCGTTTATTTTCGGAATCATCATCGGAATAATCGGCTTTATCGGTATTTCAGTCAACTTTCCGATTTACAAAAAATTGTTAAAAAAGGGCAAGCGCAAGTATGCATTTGAAATCGTTCAGCTTGCAAAAGAAATCAGCGAAAAAGATATGTAAAGGAGCATTTTCGTGAACAAATCCGAAAGCAAATATTTTAACACCGCAGTCCGTATGGACAAAGCATTTCTTGAACTGCTTGAGAAAAAGGACTTTGCTTTCATCACGGTTAAAGAAATTTGCAAAAAAGCGGAAGTCAACCGCTCCACCTTTTATCTGCATTATGAAACAATTGACGATTTGCTTTCCGAAAGTACGGATTTCGTTATCAAACAGTTTGTAACCCACATGGACGAAGATCCGGGTGACTTTATCCAAAAGATAGAAACCTGTCCGCTTGAAGAACTCTATCTCATCACACCAAGCTATCTTACACCGTACCTCAACTACATAAAAGAACATCAAAAATTGTTTCGCACTTTAATTGAAAACGCAGGCACATTGCGAATGGATACGGCATACACAAAGATGTATTATCACATCTTCTCCCCCATTCTCAAACGATTCGGAGTTCCCGAACAGGATCAGAAGTATCGTATGTCATTTTACATTCACGGCATGAATGCAATTATCACCGAATGGCTCAAAACTGACTGCAAAGACTCGGTCGAACACATAAGCTCCGTAATACAATCATGCGTACCAAAAAATATGCTCCCATAAAAATCATTGCACACCGAAAGTTTTCCACAATATTTTCGGTGTGCTTTTTCTTTGTTTATAGGCTGTCTTTTTCGATTTCTATTGACAATATAATCACATTTGGATAAAATAAAAGGTAGCATTGTTTTATGGAATAATACTACATATACAAGGGAGAGATATACATGCAGCTTACAGGTGCAGAAATCATTTGCGAGTGTTTGCTTGAGCAGGGTGTTGACACGGTTTTCGGTTATCCGGGCGGTGCGGCACTCAACACATACGATGCACTCTATAAATACAGCGACAAAATCCGTCACATTCTCACAGCACACGAACAGGGTGCTTCTCATGCGGCTGACGGTTATGCCAGAGCAACAGGCAAAACCGGTGTTGTTATGACAACATCCGGCCCCGGTGCAACAAACATTGTAACAGGTCTTGCAACAGCCAACATCGACAGCATTCCGCTCGTTGCAATCACAGGCAATGTAACAACCGACCAGCTTGGCAGAGACAGTTTTCAGGAAGTTGACATTGTAAACATCGTAAAGCCAATCACAAAGGCAAGCTTCCTTGTTGAAAAGGTTGAGGACCTTGCCGACACTCTCCGCAAGGCATTTGCTCTTGCACAGAACGGCAGAAAAGGTCCTGTTCTCGTTGATGTCCCAAAGGATGTAACAGCCAACAAGACAGAATTTGTACAGACTATTCCCGAAAGACCGAGAACTTTTGAAATCAGAAATCCCGAAAAAGTTCGTGTTGTTCAGGAAATGATTAAAAACGCAAAGCGTCCTATGATTTACGCAGGCGGCGGCATTATCAGCGCCGATGCAAGCGAAGAATTCAGGGCATTTGCAGAGCTTATTGACGCTCCCGTTTGTTGTTCACTTATGGGACTCGGCTGTATTCCTGCCGACCACCCACTCTGCGTTGGCAACATCGGTATGCACGGCGGTTACGAAACAGGCATGGCAACAGCCGAATGTGACCTTATGATTGCGTGCGGTGCAAGATTCTCCGACCGTGTTGCAGGCGACCGTGAAAAGTTCGGTGAACAGGCAAAGATTGTTCAGCTTGAAATTGACGAAAAAGAAATCAACAAGAATGTAAAGGTTGACGAGTACATTCTCGGCGATATAAAAGAAATTCTCATTGCACTTACAATCGGTCTTGACCAACAGGATCATCCCGACTGGCTTGCAAAGATTGAGGAATGGAAACATCACTTCGATGACGAAAAGCTCCCCGAGTGCGACCTTCCGCTCCCACAACAGGTTCTTGATGCAATCAACGAAATCAAGTGTCCGTCAGACATCATCGCAACAGATGTAGGTCAGCACCAGATGTGGGTTGCACAGTTCAGCAAGATTATGGAAAGCAGAACCCTCCTCACATCAGGCGGTATGGGTACTATGGGTTACGGCATGGGTGCCGCAATCGGTGCGCAATGCGCTCGTCCCGAAAGCCGAGTTTGCCTCATCACAGGCGACGGCAGTTTCCACATGAACTTAAACGAACTTGTAACAATGAAGTCATACGAACTCCCCGTTGTTGTGGTTGTTATGAACAACACAGTTCTCGGCATGGTTCGTCAGTGGCAGAAACTTTTCTACGGCAGTCGTTTTTCACAGACCGATCCGCACAGAGCAACAGACTTTGTAAAGCTTGCAAATGCTTTCGGCATTGACGGTCTCAGAATTACAAAGCCCGAAGAAATCAAACCCGTTCTCACAAAGGCTTTTGAGATGAACAAGCCCGTTGTCGTTGACTGCCACATCAGTCCCGATGCAAATGTTCTCCCGATGATTCCTCCGGGAAAAACAATCAACGAAATCATCACCGAAATGTAATACGGGGCAGCCCCGTGGCATGTTCGTGTAGACAGTTTGGTTAAGGAACAACTTTCAGTTCCCGAGCACAGCGAAGTTAATAAATTTATAGGGTACTCAACCGAGTACTCTATTTTTTATATTGTAGCGGCGATCAGTGATCGCCATTTGTTTTGTGTGCAAACACAAAACAAGCCGTAGGGGCGTTCATTGGACGCCCGCCCTGACAAAAATTTATGTTTTATCAAAAGATTTTTTAATAAGAAAATTGTGTATAAAAATGTAGGGGAGAACCTCGTTCTCCCGCTCGTGTGTAACACACACGATTGAACGCAATGCGTTCAACTTTGAATACATAGCTTTAAACAAATCAAAACACATATATTCAAACATAAAATTTCATCAATACTGGCGAACACGGTTCGCCCCTACAGAATAACAACAACTTTGCGACATTTATCAAATGTTTTCTAATATTACTTGCAGACATCCCTAAACAAAGCGTAAAAAAACAGCCGTAAAAACACGGCTGTTTTATGTTACAAATATTAAAGCAAAATTACTTCTTTTCTTTCTTTTCCTTTGGTTTAACTTCTTTTTCAAAGTTTGCGGCATCGGCAACATCTTCTGTGTCGAACTTATAGTCCTTGCCGGGGAAGATTGCGTTGAGAACGATACCTGCGATTGATGCAACTGCGAGCGGTGAAAGTGTGATTGTAGCACTGCCGATTGCAAAGCTTACTGTGTCGCTTGAAAGGCCGAGCGCACAAACAAGGATAACTGCGGCAACGATAAGGTTACGGCTCTTTGTAAAGTCAACCTTGTTTTCAACAACATTTCTAACGCCGATAGCAGAAATCATACCGTAGAGAACGAATGAAATACCGCCGATAATACAGCTTGGAATTGAACCGATAATTACCGAAACAATCGGGAAGAATGATACTGCAACGGCAAAGTAAGCGGCAATTCTGATTACTCTCGGATCGTAAACTCTTGTAAGAGCGAGAACGCCTGTGTTTTCACCGTATGTTGTGTTTGCAGGACCGCCGAAAAGTGATGCAAGTGTTGTTGCAAGACCGTCACCGACAAGTGTTCTGTGAAGGCCCGGATCTTTGATGTAGTTATTGCCTGTTGTTGAACCGATAGCACAAATATCGCCGATATGCTCCATCATTGTAGCAAAAGCAATCGGAACAATAGCAATGATTGAAGATGCGATGAGCGCACCGTCTGAGTAGTCAATACCGCCGAATACTGTTTTGTCCCAGTGAATCGGAATACCGATAAGTCCTTCACTGCCGAAGATGTGTCCCTTTGAGATGTTGTCACAAATTGTGTTCAGGCTTGTAAAGTCAAAAATCGGCTGATAAACACCGTTTGCATCGGCACCGCCTGAGAAAAGCCACGGAACATTCTGGATAAGATCGGGATTTGCCTGTGAAATAAAGTAAAGCACAAGACCTGTACCATATGAGATGAGCAAGCCGAGGATAATCGGAATGATTTTAGCCATTCCCTTGCCCCAGATGTTGAAGATGATGATTACTGCAAGAGCAACAACAGCCAAGAACCAGTTTGTTGTGCAGTTTGAAACAGCCGAAGGAGCAAGTCCAAGACCGATTGCAATAATGATAGGACCTGTTACAACAGGCGGGAAAAATCTCATTACCTTTTCAATGCCCACAGCCTTGATGATTGCGGCAAGGATAAAGTAGATAAGACCTGCACACGCAACGCCAAGACACGCATACGGGAGCATACTGTTAGGATCATCGGGTGAAAGTGCCTTGATTGCGGCATAACCGCCCAAGAATGCAAAGGACGAGCCGAGGAAGGCAGGTACTTTGAACTTTGTAATGCAGTGGAACAAAAGTGTTCCCAAACCTGCCATAAGCAAAGTTGTTGAAATGTCGAGTCCCGTAATAATCGGAACAAGGATTGTTGCGCCGAACATTGCAAACATATGCTGAATACCGAGAATTATCATCTTCGGTTTTCCGAGTTTGCGGGCATCATAGATTGCGCCGTTGTTTTTGTCCATTAGAATTCCCTCTTTCTCATTTTCGGGTTTAAAATCTGTAAAAACCCCATTCCTATCAATTATACCTTTGTACAGGCATAAAAGCAATAACTTTTTATTTTAATGTCAAAAGTTCCCATATCATTGACATTTTGAACTGTTTTTAGTATCATTAAGTTAACCAAATAATTAAAATTTAACAAGGAGGCAATGATATGTCAGTTTCGTACATGACACATCCGCTTATAAGACACAAAATTACACTTCTCAGAAAAGAAGACACATCAACAAACGAATTCCGCAAGCTTGTTGAAGAAATTGCAATGCTTATGGGTTATGAGGCTCTCTCTGACCTTGAAACTCAGGATATTACAGTAAAAACTCCGATTGAGGAATCTGTTCAGCCTGTTATTTCGGGCAAAAAGCTCGCCGTTGTTCCGATTCTCCGTGCAGGTCTTGGCATGGTAAACGGTATTCTTGCACTTGTTCCGTCTGCAAGAGTAGGTCACATCGGTCTTTACCGTGATCCCGAAACACACGAGCCGCACGAATATTACTGCAAGCTCCCCGATCCGATTGACCAGCGTCAGATTGTTGTTGTCGATCCGATGCTTGCAACAGGCGGTTCGGCTATTGCCGCTGTTGATTTCATCAAAAAGCACGGCGGTCAGAAAATCAAGTTCATGTCAATCATCGCAGCTCCCGAGGGTGTTGACGCTCTTATGAAGGCACACCCCGACATTCAGCTTTATGTTGGCTGTCTTGACCGTGAACTCAACGAGAACGCATACATCTGCCCCGGTTTAGGCGATGCAGGCGACAGAATTTTCGGCACAAAATAATTTATAAGGGCGTCTTATGGGCGCCCTTTTTTGATGTTATTATTTATTTCAGCATATCATTTTTGATACAATAATGTAGCGGCGAACCTCGTTCGCCATTTGTTTTGGTTGCAAAACCAAAACAAGCAGTAGGGGCGTTCATCGGACGCCCGCAAGTAACGGCAGAAAATATAGATTGAATATGATTTTATAAATGTTGCAATATGGTTGTTATAATTTCGCATCGTGTTTACACACGATGCGATTGGCGAACACGGTTCGCCCCTACAACAGTTCATGCCATCAATTGCAATATTACGCTCGGGCATAATATGTCTTTTATATTGCACCAACTATCTTCACGAACTGGGAACGGCGGCTCGCCGTGCGGGCGTCCGATGAACGCCCCTACAGATTACACACATCATTTATCACATCAAAACATTTTCATAAAACAAATCCATTCATCAAGACGGGCGGATGATATCCCCCAAACAGAATATGCTACACATTCAAAAAGCCTGAGCAAAAACGCTCAGGCTTTTTCTGTTCCACAAAATGTAAGTGTGTAGTTGTGTTTTCGGGGTTAGGATGTGCGGAACAGGATAAGGTTTTCCAAAATAACAAATGTTGTTTCGGAGAAACTTCTAAATCGCAGGACCTGTGTTTTTCCATGTGACCGGTTAGAATTTGCAAGCCCTGTTTACAGCTATATAATACCACAAAAATCCTTCTGTGGATTATTTTGTCTTTAAATTGCCGATTTTTGACCGCCAATTTCTGCGTTACTGTTTGAATAGAGAATAACCTTTGACACAAACACTCCGTTTTCGCAGATTTGCTTTAAATCGCCGTGATATTTTTCGGTTATTTTCTTCACAATCGAAATTCCAAGGCCGTGACTTTTGCGGTCTTTTTTTGTTGTTACAAGCGGAGTTTTGCTCAAAAACGGATTTTCGCTGACAGTATTTTCAATCTTAATCATTACAATATTTTCCGTGTAGGATATTCTGACATTTATATGCCGTT
>CACXYD010000014.1 GCA_902771755.1 uncultured Ruminococcus sp.
GCCAATGAGCAGCTGTCCGCGACTTCCGCAGTGATCGATAAGGCCGCGTCCAAGGGCGTTATTCATAAGAATGCCGCCAATCGGAAAAAGGCCCGTCTGGCCAAGCAGTTGACCAAGGCCGCTAACTAAGCAGAATCGCGTGTGATAAACTCCCTTCCAATGTACGGAAGGGGTTTTTCCGTATTCGGGAATTGGTGAACGGGAGTCTGAGAGGTTTCTTCCTTTCCTTTCTCCTCGGTCTTTTCCTGTGGCTTGTCCTCTGGAATGTCGAAATCTATTGTATTGTAGCTTTTAATTTCAGCCTCATCACGGAACTGCTCAACCTCTCCCAGCACTTCTCCCGAAAATTCTGTATTTTCGTCATACTCGGGGGTGAGGGTGACAATCTTGTTTTCTTCCTCGGCGGCTTTTTTCTTTGCCTCCTCATACTCACGCTTGGCTTTTTCGGCTCTTTCCGCAGCCTTTTTTTCAGCCTCTGCTTTAAGCTGTTCGGGAGTTACAAGGTCGTCGTCATTTCCGTCCATTATGAGTTCTGCCTGCATTGTGGCGGCAGTTTTATCTCCGACTATTGAGTTTGAAGTATCAGGTTCGGATTCATCAAGCGGATTTGTGTTTTTTAATCTCGGCTTTTTATCGGCATTGCTGAAAATTTCTTCAACCTTCGGCTTTGCACGGTATTTTTGTGCCGTCTGCTCCATTCGCTCCTGATCGGCAAGATAGTGGGTTTCTTCGAGTATGCTCTCGATTTCAAGCTCTTTAAGCCTGTCCTTGTCCATATCAGCCAAAGCATTCACTCCTTTTTATTTTAGTTCGGGCAGATAGTTAGATTTATTGGAAACTTTATCACCCGAGCGGTACTCTCTGTTTTTTTACAGTCTTTGTAGGGGCGGATATTATCCGCCCGCCTTTATTAAACTTTATGTTCAAACATATGTTGTTTTATATGGCGAACACGGTTCGCCGCTACAGTTGAACAATTACTTTGCAGAATTTATATATTTTATGTTTATCAAAATGTATCTGCGATTACTTGCGGGCGGATAATGACCTCCCGTCTGAAATATAGTCGCAATGCGTTGTGCATAAATGCACTGCCTATTGCTCGTTATTTCAGACAGCGCTTTGCTCCCTTTTTCCGCCACCGGCGGCGGTCGCAAGGCTACCCCTACGCATAAATTATACAAATAATTTCAATTTTATATTATCGGTTCTTCATCGCTTTGTACATCAAAATTCCTGCGGCAACTGACGCATTAAGTGAATTAATTTGGCCCTTCATAGGCAATGACACGATTACATCGCACTTTTCACGGACAAGCCTTGAAATACCCTTGCCCTCGTTGCCGATAACAATTGCGCAAGCACCGGAAAAATCACATTCGTCATAATCCGTGCCGTCCATATCTGCGCCGTAAACCCACACACCTTTTTCTTTGAGTTCATCAAGTGTAACGGCGATGTTGGTTACCCTTGCAACACGCATATATTCAATTGCGCCTGCCGATGCCTTGGCAACGGTGTAGCTTAAACTTGCACTTCTGCGTTTTGGGATAATAATTCCGTGAACGCCTGCACATTCTGCGGTTCTGATTATTGCACCGAGGTTGTGCGGATCTTCAACCTCATCAAGCACAACAATAAACGGAGCCTCGCCCTTGCTTTCGGCATATTCGAGGATATCGTCAACAGTTGAATAATCTTTTGCCGCCGCAAATGCGACAATGCCCTGATGAGTTGCACCGCCGCTCACATAGTCAAGCTTTGTGCGGTCAACTTCCTTAACGGGGATTTTTTTGTCACGGGCTTTTGCAAGAATTCCCACAATTGCACCGCTCTTTTCGCCCTTTGCCACAAGAATTTTGTCAATCGTGCGGTTACTGCGAACAGCCTCGCTTACAGGATTTCGTCCTGCAATCACATCGGGCTTTTGTTCTGTATTTTCAAATTTTTCGTTTTTCATCATAAATCAGCCTTATTCGGTTTTTCCTTTTATTTTCGGTGTCTGTATTCGGACACACTTTTTCATAATACCGCCTATAAAGGCGGTGACACACACATCTTGATTATAACATATAAATTAAAATTGTTAAATACTTTTATTCTAAAAAATCAAACTCTGTACAATGTATCAAGAGCAATCGCTCCCGAGTCGATGTATTCGGGGATTATGCCGTACATTCCCGTTTGGATATCTTCAAAAAATATCATATGCGGAGGGAACACGGTGAAACTGCAGTACACGGCAATCAAAAGTAACATCATAAATACGCAGGGCAAAAACAACAGTTCAATTTTTTTTTCGCCGTATTCAAGCCTTGCACTGAGTGCAAACGCGGAAAAGCACACGGCAATTGCACAAATGAACCTTGGCAAACTTGCACTTTCAACACCGAGTGCGTAGATTATCAGATATGACAAAAGGCAGAATATTCCGACAAACCACAGTGAAATTATTCTTGCCGCTGCAAAACGGTGAAATCCCGAGCGTTTTCCAATTGCCTCAACAAGACTCCAAACAAGGTAGGACAGCATAACAACCTTGGTCTGCTCCCACATACTGTCGTTTACTGCACCAAAGAAAATTCCGAGCAATGCACCGTTTGTCAATGAATAGAGATTTTTGAACACAATTATCATCAAGGGAACTACAACAAGCCCCCAAAGTCTCATTTTCACGGTTTCCTTTTTCATAAAACACACCTCGCCGATGTATTTTATGAAAAATTATTGTCATATATTACCTTGCAATGTTTTGTTTCACAGAAATTTTTGTTTTATTAAATCACAAATTTGCGATTTATTTTTCTATTTTTGAACTTATACTTTCTGTATAACTTAACATTTTAAACATCAATGTGGAAAACTATGTTGAAAGTGTTGAAAGTGATGTTAAAAAATCCCGATGATAGACGAAGTTTACAAACTTGTAACTTTTAACATTGAAAAAATGAGTTTTCCACATTTCGGAAACAAGTTTGTAATGTGGAAATTCGATTACATTCTGTATAATGTGCGTGTCAAGGGTTATTTTTTATGTTTTTTCAACATTTTATCAACGCAGGAAATGTCCCATAAAATCAAAAAAACAGGCACACAACCGTGTACCTGTGAATTTCCGAATAAATTGTAGGTTTTTTCAGTTTCTTAGAAGATGAATCGCCGTCTCAGCTTTTTCAATAATTCTCAAATCATTGTCATATGAGCACATTTTTCGTGCCTGTTGCAAATCTACCCAAATATAACTGTCAATTTCCTCTTCCTGAATTTTGACATTGTCTGTAAATGCCTGAGCAAGGAAAAAGACAACCCGTTTGCGAATTTTACCGAAAGGGCAGTATTCGCTGATTTCACGAAAACCCTTTTCAATTACAACATCAAGGCCTGTTTCCTCTTTAATTTCACGGATAGCCGTCTGATGTTCGTTTTCGCCCTCCTCAATGTGACCTTTCGGAAAGCTCCAATACCTGCCGTTGCTGTTCTTGACGAGCAGAATTTTAGTATTCTGCCTGCTTTTATAGAAGATAACCGCACCGCAGGACTTTTCATAAAGGCACACGATGCTCTTAAGCTTTATATTTTTCAGCTTTGAAAGCACCTGTCGCAGCTCGGGTTCATAGAACACCTCACCAAAGTGTGATACTATCGGTCGTTCGCCGTCAAGGCCGTCAAATTCGGCAACAGCAACAACAATGCCCTCGAAATATTCTGTCACGGGTTTGTGCGAAATCACATACGCACTTTTACAGCGTACCGATCCGGAGGTAATTTGTGCCGAATAAAGCTTGTCGCTGATTTTTCCAAACACATTTACCTTCACGCTGTCTGCTATCATCGGCATACACCTCCTTCCACAAATTTATCCGATATGATATCAGTTAAAAAGGCCGCTCATACTGTCAAGCTGAACCTGAGTGTTTGCACTCATTACACCGTTCATAAAGAGTACCTCATCAATTCCGTTTGTCTTGCAGTAATCAACAAGATTCTGATTGAAATATCTGAAATCAATAACATGAACTTCTTCATAGTCGTATGTAAGATACGGAACAAAGGCGTTGCCGTAGCTTTCCTTTACAACGGCAATCTTCTTGCCTGCTGTTGCATTCTCGGAACTTGACTTAAGAACAGTAAGGGCATTATCTCCCATAATGAACACACCGTATGTGTTTGAACCGCCCTCTGCGGCTGAGTAATACGGACTGTCATAGCTTGCAGTAGAACCGTCAGCCTGTGTGATATCCATTGTTACACTATAAGGGAATTTCCAGTAGCTTACTGTGTCGCTGTCAAGACCGTCTGCTGAATTTGTAAACGAACCTGTAAAGCCATCAATCTTCTCCTCTGTACAATCGTCAAGTGAAAGAACGGGCAAATCGTTTGTATCGGCAAATGCTGTGTAAGCATAGTATGCACCGAGTCCTGTCCAATGGTGGTCGCTCTTGAAGTAGATATAATCCGTGTTGTGCTCAGCAAGGCGATTGTAACAGTTAATCGGAGTTACCTTGTCAGACAAAGCCGCATAAGCAGCCTTGATGTTGTCTGCCTGTGAAGTTGACGGAGCGTCGCTGTCCTTGAGTCTTTGCGGAAGTCCCATTTCTGTATGGTTAGGAACAATCATATCGTAAACCTTTACGGAACTGCCAAACTTATCTGCAAAGCCGTTGATTGTCTTAGCATAGTTCTGTGCTCTTGCATCATCACTACCGAACAATTCGTAGCCGGTTTTGTTCCACACATAAATGCTGTAAGCAAGAGTACCGTTTGTATTATCGTCCTTAATGGTTGGCGTCATAAAGTATGTAGGTGAAAGCTCATCCTTTGCACTTACAGCCACAGGCTTTGTCGCCTCATCTTTGGATGCGGTTGTTCCGACTGTTCCTGTCGGGACGGTAGCAAGTGCGTCGTCCTTTGAACAGCTTTTGAAGATTGAAGTCAAAATAAGAATAATAACAATCAGAATTACCGCTGCACTTGCAACAATAATAATTCTGTTTCTTGTTCTTTTTCTGTTTTTTCTTCTCCTGACAGGTCTTCTGCCCGAGTGCTGTGATGACGGCCTTGCAGCATAGCTTGCAGGACGGCGCTGTTGCTGTCTGCGGCGATACTCACGGGTATCAATGCTGTCATCGAAATTATCAAGGTCAAAATAATCATAATCATTTCGTCTGCTCATAGTATTTACTCTCCCTAAGTGAAGATTTCTAAATTCTCTTGAATTATAATAAAGGTATTAATTACTAACAGTATATAGCCCCTTTAAATTGGGGCAAAGACTTACTTTACCTATAATGGGACATTATCATTTAGATTATACAACAGAAAGTCATCAAAAACAATACGAAAAGCACAAAAAATACAATTTCCGTGAATTAACATTAAAAAACGCAAAATCGCATATCACATATTTTTTGAATAAAATTGCGGATAAAAGAGTCAAATTTCTTGAACATATATGCAATTCGTGATAAAATTGTGTGGTATGGAGTTTTTTTAAAGCCATTATCATCTGAAAAGGAGATAACATATTATGGAATACAAATTTTCCGACAGAGTATCAAATCTGAAGCCGAGTGCTATCAGAGAAATTTTTAAATATGCGGCTGATCCGAGCGTTGTATCGCTTTCGGCAGGCAATCCGTCGCCCGATGCGTTTCCCGCAAAGGAGATTGCGGAAATTTCGGCAAAGGTTCTTGCAGAAGATCCGATTTCGGTTTTGCAGTACAGTGTTTCAGAGGGTTACACCCCACTGAGAAAGCACCTTATGGAGTATATGAAAAAGGAGCATAACACAGGCTCCGAGAACGATGACATTCTCATCACAACGGGCGCACAGCAGATTATGGATTTATGCTCAAAGGCTCTTGTAAACGAGGGAGAGGTTGTAATCTGCGAAGCACCGTCATTCATCGGTTCACTCAATACATTCAGAAGCTACAACGCAAAGCTTGTTGGCGTTCCCGTTGAGCCTGACGGTATGAGCACAGAAAAGCTTGAAGAGGCTTTAAAAGCAAATCCGAACGCAAAACTTATTTACACAATTCCGAATTTTCAAAATCCGTCGGGTGTGACAATGAGTCTTGAAAAGCGTAAAAAGGTTTATGAGCTTGCCAAAAAGTACGGTGTTCTCATCATTGAGGACAACCCATACGGCGATTTGCGTTACAGCGGTGAATATGTTCCGAACATCAAGAGCTTTGACACGGACGGCATTGTAATCTACGCAGGTTCATTCTCAAAGGTAATTTCACCCGGAATGCGTGTTGCCTATACAATTGCGCCAAAACCTATTTTTCAAAAGCTTGTTGTGTGCAAGCAGGGCAACGATGTTCACACCAACATCTGGTCACAATATGTGTGCGATGAATTCATCACAAAGTACGACTTCAACGCTCACCTTGCAAAGTTGCGTGAAATCTACACAAAGAAAGCAAACTTCTGTATGGAACTTCTTGACAAATACTGCGCACCAACAATTACATACCACAAAATTGACGGTGGTCTTTTCATTTGGTGTGACTTACCCGAAGAAATTGATATGCCGAAATTCTGCAAGGAGCTCGTTCTCAAAAAGGTTTGCGTAGTTCCCGGCAACGCATTTTTAACTGACGAAAACGAAACCTGTCACAGTTTCAGAATAAACTTTTCAACACCGACTGACGAACAGCTTGAAAGAGGAATCAAGATTCTCGGCGAATACGCAAATAGCCTTAGATAACGGAGGGAACAATGGAAAATCAGACAAAAAAAGAGGTTGTATTCAGTGCGATACAGCCCAGCGGAACAATTACACTCGGCAACTACCTCGGTGCGGTTCGCAACTGGGTTACGATGCAGAACGAATATGACTGCATTTACGCCCTTGCAGACCTTCACACAATCACAGTAAGACAGACTCCTGCCGTTATGCGTAAGAATATAATTGATGCTTATGCTTCAATTATGGCTTGCGGTATTGATGTTGAAAAGAGCCTTTTCTTCATTCAGAGCCATGTTCACACTCACGCAGAGCTTGCATGGGCGCTCAGCTGTTACACACAGTTCGGCGAACTTTCAAGAATGACACAGTTCAAAGACAAGTCTGCAAAGCACGCCGACAACATCAACGCAGGTCTTTTCACATATCCTGTACTTATGGCTGCCGACATTCTTCTTTATCAGGCTGACAAAGTGCCCGTTGGTGCAGACCAAAAACAGCATATTGAAATCACAAGAAACATCGCAGAGCGTTTCAACGGTATTTACGGCAATGTATTCAAGATTCCCGAGGGATTTATTCCAAAGAACGGTGCAAGGGTTATGAGCCTTCAGGACCCGACAAGAAAGATGAGCAAGTCCGATGAAAATGTCAACGGCTGCGTACACCTTCTTGATGCACCTGAAGTTATTATGAAAAAATTCAAGAGAGCCGTTACAGACAGCGAGGCTAAAGTTCGCTATGCAGAAGGCAAAGACGGCGTAAACAACCTTATGGCAATTTACAGCGCAGTTACAGGTCTTTCATACGAGCAGATTGAAAGAGATTTTGACGGCAAGGGTTACGGCGACTTCAAAACAGCAGTAGGCGAGGCAGTTGTTGAAGAACTCCGTCCGATTCGTGAACGCTACGAAAAGCTTGTTGCAGACAAGGCATACCTTGAAAGCTGTTACAGAAAAGCCGATGAAATTGCTCTTAAAATCAGCAGTCGCACAATGGGCAAGGTTATGAAGAAAATCGGTTTTATTTAATCAAAAAGGAAACTTTGATATGACAAAAATCGAAAGCAAAGTAATCGACTTTATTAAAAACAATGTTCTCTTGTTTTGGTTCGGTGCTGTAAGCATTATTGCAATTGCACTGAGAATTTGCGGAATGGATTTTAAGAGCGATGATTTCAACAGCTTTCTCAATCCTTGGTGGAGCATAATCAAGCAAAGCGATTTTTCGGGGCTTGCCACTCAGGTGGGCAACTACAATATTCCGTATCAGGTTATAATCTACCTGATGACCCTGTTGCCTTTCAGTGCATTGTATGCGTACAAAATCGTATCAATAATCTTTGACTTTGTGCTTGCATTCTCCTCAGCGGCACTCGTGTATTCGTTTGTAAAGAGCAACGCAAAGTTAAAGGCGGCAATTACATACTCTGCCGTACTTCTTTCGGCAACGGTAATTTTTAACTCATCATTTTGGGCGCAATGTGATTCGATTTACACATCGTTTATAATCCTTGCAATCCTGTTTTTGCACAAAGACAAACCGATTGCATCGTTTGTGTTCATCGGCATTGCATTTGCATTCAAACTGCAGACCGTGTTCATCCTTCCTGTTCTGCTCTATTACTGGATTTCGACAAAGAAAATTTCAATTTTGCACTTCTTTATAATTCCCGCAGTTGATGTTATAATGTGCCTACCTGCAATTATTATGGGCAGACCGTTTATGGATATCATCACAATTTATGCAGAGCAAACCGACTACGGAAAGCTTATTCAGATGAACTGCCCGAACTTCTATGCACTTATGTGCGAGGGCAACGATATGACATATTACTATCTGTTCAAGCAGTTCTCGGTTCTTCTCACAATTGCCGTTCTCGGAATTATGATGTGCGTTATCATCTATAAAAAGGTTGATTTGAAGAATATCGAAACATTTCTTCTCGCAACGGCGTGGACTGTGTTCACCTGCATTATGTTCCTTTCGTCAATGCACGAACGCTACGGCTATCTGCTTGACATTATTTTAATTGTCTATGCGGCAATAAGTGCAAAACGCCTGTGGATTCCTATTGTGTCAACGCTTATCAGTCTGAGAGGCTACTGCTACTACCTGTTCTCCTACGAACTTATAAGCCTTAAAGTTACGGCAATCATCTACACGGCACTTTATGTTTACATAACATTCTTGCTTGTGAAAACGATTTTTAAAGTTAAATCATCTGATAAAGTTTTAAAAGGAACAATTCAAAAATAAACACATTTTAAATAACAAACAACCACCAAAACCCATTATATCGGGCTTTGGTGGTTGTTATTTTTTGTTTATTCAATGCTTTTTGACCTTCATAAAAGCAACCGCAACAATAAATGTAACAAATTCAGTAATCGGGAACGCAAGCCATATTCCGTTCATCTGAATACAGCTGTTCAAAATCCAGATTACGGGAACTAACAGTATGCCCTGTCGCAACAGTTGAATTACGACGCCGGGCATTATACTGTCTGTTGCCTGTTCATAGGTTGCAATCATTGCTGAAAAACCGCTGAACACAAATCCGAGCGACATAATTCTCATTGCAGGCACACCGAAGGCGCACATTTCTTCCGATGCCGAGAACAAGAACAATATCTCTTTCGGGAATATCAGCACCAAAAGCATTCCGACAATCATCATAACAGTTGCAATAATTGTTCCGCTCTTGTTCGCTTGTTTAAGACGACTGTACTCTTTGGCTCTGTAATTAAACCGCATTATGGGCAAACAGCCTTGAATAAGTCCGTTCACGGTCATAAAAATCAACTGCTGAACCTTGAAATACGCTCCGAAAAATGCAACCGCCGTGTCTGAATATCGCACCAGAAACATATTTGCAAAATTCACGGTAAATGCCCCCAACGCATTCATAACAAACGAGGGAAGTCCGTAGGAAAATATCAGCTTTATCATCTGCGGTTCAATGCAGTTTTTAAACACGGGCTTGACCTTTTGTTTTGTAAAAAACAACTGTATCAATGCAATAATTGTTGAAACGACATAGCCTAAAACCGTGGCAACTGCGGCTCCGACCACACCCATTTTCGGGAACGGACCTATGCCGAAAATAAGCAGAGGATCAAACACAAAATTGAATACAACACCCGCAATTTGAAACCACATCGGAGCAATCATATTGCCCGTTGCCTGAAGTATTTTTTGAATTACGATATGCACCATATTTGGTATCTGCATAAAAACGCATACGCTCATATACGCAATTCCGTATTCAAAAATTTCTTTGTTTTGTGTAAAAGCCGAATAATATGGATTTATTATAAATAGTGAAATAATGTTTATCAGCACTCCGACAACTACCGATATTACCACTCCCAAAGCCGCCGCAGAATTCGCCTTTTGTTGATTTTTCTGTCCCAAATAGCCCGCAATCAGAACATTAACTCCCACACCTATCCACACAGACAACGCATTCATAAGCGTTGTAATCGGGAACGCAAGCGATACCGCCGCAAGTGCCTGTTCGTTTATCCCCGCAACAAACATACTGTCAACAAGGTTGTATGAATACTGAAAAAACATTGAAATCAGCGGTGGTGCCGACATTTGAATTATAAGTTTGTTGACAGGCTCATAAGCCATTTTGTTTTCCGCTTTAACACCCATATTAACACCCCTTGCTTAAAATAAAAATCGCCATACACCCATAATGAGTGTATGGCGAAAATAAGAATCACATCTTAGAAAAATCCATACAAATTAAGATTTATCATATCAATAAGCTTATTGTATCATAGTCGTAAAAAATATTCAAGATTGAAAGCAAAATTTACTTCTTGCTTTCAAGCCACATATCAAGGGCTTTTTCATAGACATCAATGCTTGTTATTCCCAGATCAATAATAAATGCGTGGTACTCTTTTGCGTTAAAACTTGAGCCAAGTGCGCTTTCAGCTGTTTCACGCATATCAATCATCTTGAGGTAGCCTACGGTATAGGGGAGGAAGTAACCCGGGTTTGAACGGGCAAGGTCATAAGCCTCTTTTGTTGCGGCTGTAACGCTTTCATCATCAGCCGAGCCGAGTGCTGTTGCCATATACTCTTTGACATCTTCATAATCCCAGCCGTCGTAGTTAACTCCGACATCGACCATTGAATAGAGAATATAGCCGAGAATATCGTTTGCATAAATAAGGTTCTTGATACCCTCGCTTGTGTCAAGATAATCCAGTGTGCATTTTGCGGCATACTGTGCCCAACCCTCGGTTGCGCCCGTAAAGCTGAGTATCTTTCTGATATTCGGAATATCCTTGTTTGCATTTGACGCGGTAAACTGGTAGAGGTGACCGGGATAACCTTCGTGAGCAAGGGTTGTGTACATTTGAGTCATACCCTGATCTGCGAAGTCGGGATTGATTTTGATAATATTAACGCTTGTATCGTCAATTCGTCCCTGAACATAATAAGCGCCCACATTGTCACTTTTTGCGGAATCGCTCATATAGTCTGCCGTGTAAGAGGTTGTAACAGGGGTCGGGAAGTCCTTTTCGATGTTCTTAATCAAAAATTCAAGGATTTCATCGGCGTCTTTAAAGTCGGGATTGTAGTCTTGAAATTTACTTAAATCATCCTGTGAAACATTCGCCATACTCATTCCAACTTTTGTAAAGCTGTTTTTAAGGTATGAATCAAGCTCCTCCGGAGTCATATTGCTGCTTGTCTTGTCTTTTACGATTGCCGAATAATACTTTTTGCCGATGTTTCCGTAACCACAAAGGCCTTCCTCGTTTTTACCTGCCTTTTTAAGGCTTTCAAGTGTGGATTTTGCAGATTTTATAGCAGGGATGTAGTATTCTTCAAAATACTTTTTGTTGGTATCGAGAACAGTTTTTCTCTCTGAATCGCTCAGATCGAGTGACTTTATTCTTGACTCAAACTCGTCAACAAGGACGGATTTATCGTTCTTGATATGCTTTTCACACTCATCAATTGACTGCTGTGCGATATCCGACGCCATAAAGTAGCCGTCCTCAGCCTGTTCATTTGTGAAATTAATGCACTCGTCCATATAGCGCTTTGTGTCTTTCAAAACAGCAAGGTAAAGGTCAGTATCGTCCTTTTCATAGAAAGTGAACTCGGACAAAGTGGTAAAGAGGTTAGCAACAACTCCCGACTGCGGAGCAAAAATGTTCTGGAGCTTTGTTGTTCCCTCATATGAAAGCTGAATTTCAAAGTAGCTTTCAAGTGTATCATAGGTCTGCTTTTGTGAAGAAGTAAGGCTTGAACGGTCAAATTGTTCAAGATCATTCTTTGCCTGTTTCATCTCGTCAAAAGATTTTTTTGTATCTTCATCGGACACATGACCGAGGGTGTAGTCTTTTTCATCATACTTCAGACCGTAATCTGACGGATTTGAAATGTCAAAATGAGCTGTAAGGGCATCGTCCTCAAGTTCTTCCACAAACAAATCGTCACAGTACTTGTCAAACTGAATCTGGGAGTCTGTTTTTGTGGGTTCGGTATCAGAACCAAAATCGCAGGCACAGGCTGAAAATGCCATAACGGCACAAAGCAAAACTGCAAGCGTACCCTTGAGCGACTTTTTATTTATAATTTTCTTCATTTTATCCTCCGTAAAAGTTGTTGTTTATCAAAGTATAACATACTATCGTGCTGTTATTCAATGATTATTTTTCATTTTGTTCTTTTCGCATTTTTTCAGCCGCCTCAAAAATCGGGCTCAGCCTGTTCTTGTTACTTTTCAGACAGCTTATGTACCACATAAAATCAAGTCCGTCATTCGCAAGCGGAACAAGTGTTCTGTGCGTTCCGTCATTTCTCAGTTCAATTGAAAGGCTTGACACCATTGCAAGAAAGTTGGTTGAACGCACGAGGTAGCTTGTTGTACCCATATCGTTTTTAATCGGCGTAAGGTCTGGATTTTCGCTCTTTATATGTTCTTCCACCCAGTCAAGATAATATCCGCCGATTTCGGGGAAAAGCAAAGCCTGTTTCGGAATATTCTTAAAATACACGCTGTCTTTATCGGCAAGGTTATTGTCCTTTGCAACCGAAAGATACAGTCTGTCACGCAAAAACGGCTTGCTGTAAACATTGCTTTTGTCAATTCTTTTCGGAGTTACCACTATGTTATACTTATGCTCCAAAAGCATTTTTTCGGCATCTGCAGAAAGACAAAGCTCGTCTTTGATTTTAACATCAGGACATTCGGTTAAAAATCTCGGCACTGAATACCAACGCACATCCTGATCGCAGAATCCGATTGAAACCGAAAGATTTTTGCCTGCGATATCCGCAAGGTCGGATTTCATTTTTTCGGTACTCTGCAAAATATCGTTCACATAACCGAGTGCCGCCTTGCCTGTTTTGTTGAGAACTATTCTGTTGGGAGTTCTGTCAAACAGTTCAACACCAAGTTCGTCCTCAAGCTTTTTAATCATAAGGCTCATTGCAGGCTGTGAAATGTTAAGAAGTTTTGCCGCCTTTGTGAGCGAACCTGTTTCGGCAGTCACTTTAAAATAATAAAGCTGAGTTATATCCACATAATCACTCCTTTGCATAAGCATTCGCTTATGCTCCATAATAAAGATGTAGTGTACAAATAAAAAAAATCTGATACAATTTAATTACAGAATGCGGTTAAACCTGTATTTAAGTATATCATACAGAACCGCTTATTGTAAATAAATTTACGGAGGTACGGATATGGAATTTGTTACATTATCAAACGGTGTCAAGATGCCGCTTGAGGGATTCGGAGTATTTCAGGTTCCCGAAGCAGATGTTTGTGAAAAAGCTGTTCTTGACGCAATCAAAACAGGTTACAGACTTATTGACACAGCCGCTGCATATTTTAACGAAGAGGCAGTAGGCTCTGCAATCAAAAAATGCGGTGTTCCCAGAGAAGAGCTTTTCATCACAACAAAGCTTTGGATTCAGGACGCAGGCTAAGAAAATAAAAAAAAGGCTTTTGAAACATCACTCAAAAAGCTTGGACTTGACTATCTTGACCTTTATCTTATACATCAGCCGTTTAGCGATTACTACGGCTCATGGAGAGCAATGGAGGAACTTTACAACGAGGGCAAAATCCGTGCAATCGGTGTGTGCAACTTCTATCCCGAAAGACTTGCCGACCTTTGCGTAAACGCAAAAGTTGTTCCTATGGTAAATCAGGTTGAACTTCACCCGTTCTTTGCACAGGGAGACGCACTTGAAAATATGAAAAATTTCGGTGTTCAGCCCGAGGCATGGGGACCTCTTGCAGAGGGCAAACACGGAATTTTCACTCACCCTGTTCTCACAGAAATCGGTAAGAAGTACGACAAAACTGCCGCACAGGTTGCTCTGCGTTGGAACACACAGAGAGGCGTTGTTATCATTCCAAAGTCTACTCACATTGAGAGAATGGAAGAAAATCTCAACATCTGGGATTTCAAACTCACAGACGAAGAAATGTCGGCTATTGCAAAGCTTGACCTCGGTCACAGCGAAATTGTTGACCACAGCTCACCCGAAACCGCAAAATGGCTCAACGGCTGGAAGATTCACGACTAAATCACGATTAAAACCAAATATTCTCAACATATGCGGCAATGCTCAAAAGCGTTGCCGTTCTTTTTTTCAACAATTGTTGAAAACTATGTTGAAAATGTGTATAATAATCTTGTGATATTAACCTGAATTTTGTAAATTGTAACTATTTGTAATTATTTGTAATCTTTCACAGAGGAGTAACAAGTCATTACACATAGAAAATCAAAGGCAACATTCAGTTAATCTCGCAGATATTTACCGGTATGATACCGATACAATCTTCAAGGAGGCTTTTTATGAGCAGAACATTAAATCAAAACAGCAGTACAGAGAATAGAAGCAATGCTGTTATCGGTACAAATCCCGTAATCCGCAAGCTTTCAAAAGTTAAGGAACAGTCGGACAATTGTGCAAGCTACGGCGGAATTGCCGTAAAAACATTGTACTTTCTACTAATTTCGGGAGTAGGATATGTGCTGTATCTCTATCTTTCACTCAATGTTTTCAACACAGGCGAAGCATTTGACATGGAATTTAACAATTATGTTTCAACCGTACATATGACACCCCTTCTCATAGGATTGGGTGCAGCCATTCTTTCATTCATTTTGCCGTTTATTGTGGCATTTGTAAGGTCAACAGCTCCCGTTCTCGGCACAATTTACTGTTTGAGTCAGGGTGCATTGCTCGGATTCCTTTCATATGTCGCACCGCAGGAGTATCAGGGAGTTATGGGACTTGCACTTATAATCACAATTGTGCTTGTTCTTGCCTTGCTCGGAATTTATGCAACGGGCAAGGTTCGCCCCGGCAAAAAAGTCCGCACAGTAATTTTTGCGTTTTTAATTACATCTATTATATCTTCTCTGGCGATTCTCGTACTCACACTTATCCCTGCAACCAGACCGCTCGTTGCCTTTATTACAGAAAATCCGTTAATCTGCATTGGTTTAAGTATTTTGGGAATTATCATCGCAGCGCTGTTTCTCTTGTGTGATTTTGATACAATCAGACAGACAGTTGAAAACAGACTACCGAAAAAATACGAATGGTCAGCCGCTTTTGGTCTTGCATTTACGGTTATTTGGCTGTATTTCAAGATTCTTGACCTTTTGGTAAATATTCAAAATTCAAAATCATAACTAAGCATAAACAAAAGGTCGGGTAAAAATCCCGACCTTTTGTTGTGTTGAATTGTAAATTTATATCTGTTGTGAATTTCTGCTTTTCAGATAATAGACAACTCCGAATGCATCTGCCAAGAACCAACCTATGGGGATAGAGAGCCATATTCCCGTAACACCGATTTGCGGTATTTTTGATAAAACGAGCGACAGCAAAACTCTTGTGCCGAGTGAAATCACGGTCAGCACAACCGACATAAACGGCTTGTTCACGGCACGATAGTAGCCGTAGAGCATAAAGAGGATTCCTATGCCGATATAGCACGCACCCTCAATTTGCAGATACTGCGAGCCGATTTCGATTGTCTGCACATTTGAGCCGTCAACAAAAATGCTCATCAGCACACCCGAAAGGCTGAAAACAATCACGCTGACAACAGCGCTGAAAATTGCAACGCTTATCACGGCTTGTTTAATGCCCGACTTTATTCGGCTCATCTTGTTTGCACCGAAATTTTGCGCAACAAAAACCGAAAATGCGTTTATTACGTCATGATGTCCGTAGCTTAAAACAACCCCACTTATAGGGTTTACTCTTTTTCCACAATTTGCACAGAAAACGTGATTACTATCTGTTTCTTTTCTACAATACTTGCAATACATATTGGCTCCTTTTTATTCTTTACTTTTGTATGTGTTTACCCATTTAACACACCATTTGATTGCTCTGATAACATACCTCCATAGTATAATTAATACTATTGGAGTGATGAAAACAATACCTGCTGTAGAGTCTCTAAATTTCAATCCATAAATCAATATAAGTAAAATAACATATAAAACAGATATTATTAGAATCCACATCCCCAATTCCCTAGCAATCACAATTATTGTGTCTGCTATTACTGTTTTATTTATTTTGAGAGATTTCCATCTAAACCGCTTTATGGATGATTCATTTTGGATTTCACCACAATATTTGCAGTAAATAGAATTATCATCTATTTCTTTTCCACAGTACTTGCAATGCATAAGCAATTTATTTAAATTAAAATAATATTCCGCTTCATTACTTGTTTGCGATTCATTGCCTAAAGGATAGCAAATCTTATTCATTTACCTTTCCTTTTGCCCAAAGCTTCCAGTACTTCCAGCCGTTAGTGGTCCAGAGAGCCAAGAAGATAAGCACGGGCTGGAAGAACAGACGGATGAGACGGGCCTGGTCGGTGTTGAGACCAAAGGCATCGATGTGGTTCACATACTGGTTGATGTTGCCGGGGAAGATGGCGATATAAAAGAGACCTAACAACGCTCCGGCGATGGCTCTTTTATTGGCAACAAGCAGGATGATGCCCAAGCCTAAGGCTATCTCAACAACTCCCGAGGCCAGCACGACAAAGTCGGTAAACTCTGGGCTGAACTGCAACCAGGTGGGCACCTGCGCCACAAACTCCTGACGGTTGAACGTCAGATGACTGAAGCCTGCAAAAGTCATAAACGCTCCTAACAGCAGGCGAAAGAATAGTTTTACGAGCACTTTCAATAATTCTTGAATAATTCGGAATGAGAACCTAATCTTACTAATTCGATGATGTCACTTTTCTCATCTATCCAAATCAGTAAGAAGTCA
>CACXYD010000015.1 GCA_902771755.1 uncultured Ruminococcus sp.
GTTAACGGAACAGATGAGGCTGAAAAACCGCATAAAAACGCATGATTTGGCATTTATTCTATTGACCATCACGCTTTAAAGTGCTAAAATGACTAATGAAATGTGACGAAATGCGATTTGTTTCGTCCAAAAGTGGATTGAAAGGAAATTATAGCAATGATTATAGTATTAAAACCGTCTGCAACAGAGGAGCAGATTACAAAATTCACCAATATGCTCAAAGAGAGCTATGATGTAAAGGTTAACAAGTGGGACGGTGTTCAGTCAACCGTACTCGGTCTTATCGGCGATACAACAAAGATTGACATTGAGTACATTGACGCTCAGGACATTGTTGAAAATGTAAAGAGAGTTCAGGAGCCGTACAAAAAGGCTAACAGAAAGTTCCACCCGGACAATACGGTCATCAAAATCAATGACAATGTAACAATCGGTGACGGCAGTCTGCACATTATGGCAGGTCCTTGCTCTGTTGAAAGCGAGGAGCAGATTGTTCAGATTGCAAAGGATGTAAAAGCATCGGGCGCAACACTTCTCAGAGGCGGCGCATTCAAGCCCCGTACTTCACCCTACGCTTTCCAGGGACTCAAGGCTGAAGGACTTGACCTTCTCAAAACTGCAAGAAAAGAAACAGGTCTGCCGATTGTAACAGAGATTATGAGAGCATCACACATTGATATGTTCGAGAATGTTGACATTATTCAGGTTGGCGCAAGAAATATGCAGAACTTTGAACTTCTCAAGGAACTCGGCAAAATTGACAAGCCTATTCTTCTCAAGAGAGGTCTTTCAGCAACAATCGAAGAATGGCTTATAAGTGCCGAATACATTATGGCAGGCGGTAACGATAAGGTTATGCTCTGCGAAAGAGGTATCCGCACATACGAAACATTCACAAGAAACACTCTTGATATTTCGGCTATTCCGATTATCAAAAAGCTTTCTCACCTCCCTGTTATCGTTGATCCGAGCCATGCATCGGGCAAGTCTTGGCTTGTTGAACCGCTTGCAATGGCAGCAGTTGCCGCAGGCGCAGACGGTCTTATCATTGAGGTTCACAACGATCCGCCACACGCACTTTCAGACGGTGCGCAGTCACTCACTCCCGAACAGTTTGACGGAGTTGCAAAGAAAGTTTTCGGCTTAAAAAAGGCTGTTGACAAATTATAATTAAGATGTTTACTTTCGGTACGGTTTTTCAGCCGTACCGATTTGGACTTTAATTGACTTTATTAAAGAATACACAAACGGAGGCTAATGCAGTGAATATTGCAGTTGTAGGACTCGGAATTATCGGTGGCAGTTTTTGCAAGGCGATAAAAAAATACACAGACCACCATGTAATCGGAATCAACAGAACAAAATCTACTGCCGAAAAGGCTTTGAGTGAAGGTGCGATTGACGAAATCGGCACACATGAAAGTCTTGGAAACGCAGACCTTATTATCCTTTCAATGTATCCGCAGGCGGTTGTTGACTATGTTGCAAAGTACGGCGAATACATTAAAAAAGGTGCGGTTGTAACCGATGTTTCGGGCATAAAAAGGGCAATTTGTCCGCAGATGACTGAACTTGCCGAAAAATTCGGCTTTGTTTTTGCAGGCAGTCATCCCATGGCAGGCAAGGAAACAAACGGCTTTGATGTTTCGGATGCCGACCTTTATAAAAATGCAAGCTACATTATCGTTCCGTGCAAGGCTGATGACAGCGTTGTGAATATGCTGTCCGACTTTGCAAAATCAATCGGCTTTGGCACAGTAAAAATCACAACTCCCGAAGAACACGACCGAATGATTGCGTTCACATCACAACTTCCGCATGTGCTTGCGTGTTCATATGTTTTAAGTCCGTGCTGTCCGAACCACAAAGGTTTTTCGGCAGGAAGTTACCGAGATGTTTCGAGGGTTGCAAACATAAATTCAACGCTTTGGAGTGAGCTTTTCCTTGAAAACAAAGATCCGCTCATTTCCGAACTTGATATACTTATAGATAACATTACAAAAATCAAAGATGCAATAAAGGCCGAAGATACCGACACTCTCAAGGCACTTCTTGAAAAGGGCAGAGAGGTCAAACAGGCACTTGGGGAATAAAGAGGAAGGAGAACTTTTATGAAAACTATTCATGTTTCCACGGGAAGTCCCTATGACATTATGATTGAAAGAGGTATTCTTGACAATTGCGGCGAGATTATCAAGAAACTTTCAAATGCAGAAAAAATCACTATTGTAACAGATACAAATGTTGCTCCGCTGTACAAATGGAGAGTTCTCAACTCTCTTTCACAGCAAGGTTTCCAGACTACCGCCCATGTTTTTCAGGCTGGTGAGCAGTCAAAAAATCTGCACACTATCGCAGATATCTATGACACACTTGCAGACTTTAAGATGACAAGAAAAGACCTCATCGTTGCACTCGGCGGCGGTGTCACGGGCGATATGGCGGGCTTTGCCGCCGCAACATATCTGAGAGGAATCGACTTTGTTCAGATTCCGACATCTCTGCTTGCACAGGTTGACTCATCCGTAGGCGGAAAAACAGGTGTTGACATTGCCCAGGGCAAGAACCTTGTCGGTGCATTCTATCAGCCAAAGGCTGTTTTGATTGATCCCGACACTCTTTCAACTCTCCCCGACCAGTTCATCACAGACGGTATGGCTGAGGTCATCAAGTACGGCTGTATCAAGGACAGCGAATTTTTTGAAATGCTTGCAAAGGGCGATGCTCTTGAGCATATTGACGATGTAATCGAAACCTGCGTAAAAATTAAGCGTGATGTAGTAAACCGTGACGAAAAGGAAGCAGGCGAAAGAATGCTTTTAAACTTTGGTCACACACTCGGTCACGCAATTGAAAAAATCTACAACTACACAGGCATCACACACGGTATGGCAGTTGCTATCGGTATGGTGATGATGACAAAAGCAAGCGAAAAGCAGGGACTTACCGAGGCAGGAACTGCATATAAGATTGAAGAAGTATGTGCAACCTACGGATTGCCGACTACCGATGACGCAAGCCTTGAAAACATTGCCGAGGCGGCTCAGACAGACAAGAAAACTTCGGGTTCGTCAATCAATGTTGTCCTGCTTGAAAAAATCGGCACAAGCTTTACAAAGAAGGTTGCAATCTCCGATTTACTCGACTTCATCACACCGTAACACGGTAACATATTTTAATGAAAGGCTGTGGAAGTATGGCTTTGTCAACCGACAAAAGCAGTAAGCCGTATGTACGGTATCTTCCGTTTGTACCAAACGGCGAGGTGAACATTCCCCCGTCAAAGAGCGATGTCCACCGTGCAATCATCTGCGCCGCCCTCACAAGGGGCAAATGCACAATTGCGCCCGTTGCTCTCTCAAACGATATCAAGGCGACAATCGGCGTTATTGAGGATATGGGATGCACCACCTCAATAAATGACGGTGTGCTGACCGTTGACGGTACAAATATTTTTAAAACAGATAATGTAACGCTCGACTGCGGCGAAAGCGGCAGTGCTTTGCGATTTTTCATACCCGTAGCCGCCGCAGGAGGTCTTAATGCCACCTTTGTCGGTCACGGAAAACTTCCCGAAAGACCTATCGGAATTTTCACGGAGGCTCTGCCAAAAGCAGGAGTAAAATGTGAAACCGAGGGCGGTTTGCCACTCAAAATCAGCGGTCAGCTTGAAAGCGGAACTTTTGAAATTCCGGGTAATGTAAGCTCACAGTTCATTACGGGACTTCTGCTTGCTCTCCCCCTTGTTGAGGGTGACAGCGACATTGTGCTGACATCTCCGATTGAGAGCGTAGGCTACATAAATATGACAATCTACACTATGGCACAGTTCGGTGTTGAGATTGAAACAACCGACAACGGATGGCACATCAAGGGCGGTCAGTCATACACTCCGCACGATTACACAACAGACGGCGACTGGTCACAGGCGGCTTTCTTTATGGTTGCGGGCGCACTCGGCGGAAAGGTGACCGTGAACGGTGTCAACAGAAATTCCGCACAGGGTGACAAGAAGATTGCCGAATTGCTTGCACAGTTCGGTGCAAAGGTAACGCAGACGGACACATCGGTAACCGTTGAAAAGGCGGAGCTTAACGCAATTGACATTGATGCGTCACAGATTCCCGACCTTGTACCCGTACTGACGGTTTGTGCCGCATTTGCAAAGGGTACAACCAAAATTTACAATGCCGAAAGACTTCGTATTAAGGAATGTGACCGTCTTATGGCAACTGCAAAGCTGATAAACGACCTCGGCGGTAAGGTAACCGAGTTACCGGACGGACTTGTCATAGAGGGAATTGACACCCTCAAGGGCGGATTCTGCGAGGGATTTAACGACCACAGAATTGTAATGTCGGCAGGTGTCTGCGCAGTAAGACTTGACGGTGAAATTGAGTCAAGCTATGCGCTCTCAATCAACAAAAGTTACCCTGATTTTTACATAGATTATAATAATATTGGAGGTAAGGCGAATGTCCTCGACCTACGGTGATAAGATAAAAATTTCCGTTTTCGGCGAAAGCCACGGCAACGGAATAGGAGTTGTAATTGACGGACTTCCGGCAGGATTTGAGGTTGACTTTGACAAGGTTCTCGCTCAAATGGCCCGCCGTGCTCCCGGCAAAGATAAAACGGCAACTCCACGAAAAGAAAAAGACCTCCCGAAAGTTCTTTCGGGTATGCTCGGCAACAAGCTGACAGGCGCTCCGCTTTGTGCCGTAATTGAAAACACCAACACAAAAAGCGGCGACTACGGCAATCTTCTCGACTGCCCTCGTCCCGGTCACAGCGACTACACAGCTTTTGTAAAATACAACGCATCAAACGATATTCGTGGCGGCGGACATTTTTCGGGCAGACTTACTGCGCCGATTGTTTTTGCAGGTGCAATTTGCCGTCAGATTCTTGAATCAAAGGGCATTAAAATTGCCGCCCACATCAGCAGTATCGGCAATGTTCCCGATAAGCCTTTCTGTCCAACAGAAATTGACGATGCGCTCATTGAAAAGCTGAACAATTCATCGTTTGCACTCATTGACGAAACAGCCGAAAAGCCTATGAGAGATGCCGTTGAAGATGCCAGAATGGCACAGGACAGCATTGGCGGAACAATTGAATGTTGCGTAACGGGCATTGACGCAGGCTACGGCGAGCCGATGTTTGAGGGTGTTGAGGGTGTTATTGCCAAGGCTGTTTTCGGTGTTCCCGCAATCAAGGGCATTGAATTCGGCAAGGGCTTTGAGCTTTCAACAATGAGAGGTTCGCAGTCGAACGATCCGTTTGAATACAAGGACGGCAAGGTTGTTACAACAACAAATAATTGCGGAGGTATTTTGGGCGGAATTACAAACGGAATGCCGATTCTTTTCCGTGCTGCTGTAAAGCCTACACCGTCAATTTCACAGCCGCAAAAGACTGTAAATCTTCAGACAAAAGAAAATGCAGAGCTTGTTATTCACGGCAGACACGATCCGTGTATTGTACCGAGAGCAGTCCCCGTTATTGAGGCTGTTACGGCTGTTGCAATTATTAACCTTATGTGAGGTCTTTATGAGAGATTTAAAAGAAATCAGAAAAGATATTGATAAAATAGACAACCAGCTTATTGAGCTTTTCAAGCAGAGAATGGATTGTGCAAGAGATGTCGGCATTTACAAGCAGGCTAACAACATTCCCGTTCTTAACGAGGGCAGAGAGAACGAAATTCTCGATGCCGTTGAAGAAAAGGGCGGCGAATACGGCGCATCGGCAAGACTTCTCTACTCCAACATCATGGAGCTTTCAAGAGCGCTTCAGCACAACATTGTCGGCAGCGGTAAAGAGCTTAAAAGCGTTATCAACAACGCAAGCACGGACATTCCGTCAAGCGGAATCAAGGTTGCATATCAGGGAATCAAGGGTGCTAACGGTCACGAGGCTACTTTAAGACTTTTCCCGAACGGCGAGGCTATCAATTACAAAAGCTTTGCAGATGTATTTTCTGCCGTTGACAACGGCGAGGTTGCATTCGGTGTTCTTCCTGTTGAAAACTCGAGCGCAGGCTCTGTTTCGGCAGTTTATGACCTTATTCTCAAGCACCGTTTTTACATTGTAAAGGCACTTGATTTGCCGATTGACTACTGCCTTGCAGGTCTTAAGCAGTCTACTTTTGAGGATATTGAAACCGTGTGGTCACATCCGCAGTCACTTTCACAATGTGCGCAGTACATTGCCGACCACGGTTTTGACTCTGTTCCCTGTTCCAACACGGCAATTGCCGCCCGTGATGTTGCAAAGGAAAAGCGACTTAATGTTGCGGCAATCTGTTCATACAAAGCGTGTGAAGAATACGGCTTGAAAGTTCTTGACAATCATCTTCAGGACAATGACGAGAACACAACAAGATTTATTGTCATCTCCAAAAAGCTCTACATTCCCGAAGACGCAAACAGAATCAGCCTTTGTTTCTCACTCCCCCATGTTACGGGTTCGCTTTACAGCCTTTTGTGCAGATTCAATTCACTTGGTCTTAACCTTACAAAAATCGAATCCCGTCCCCGTCCGGGCAGACAATTTGAATATCTGTTCTACCTCGACTTTTCGGGCAATGTCAGAAGTGACAATGTTATCGAGCTTGTAAGTCAGCTCAGCGAAGAAATGCCCGAATTCAGCTTTTTGGGTAACTACGCAGAACCGGAGTTTCCTATAAAGTAATAAATAATAGTTAATAAGTAATAGTTGCGGTGGCGGTGTTCCACCGCAATTTTATTTGTGAAAATTTATGCCGTAGGGGCGTTCATCGGACGCCCGCAAGTAATAGTACAAAAATTATGTAGTATACAATTTTTATAAATGCCACAATCCTGTAGGGGCGGATATCATCCGCCCGCTTAGATGAAACTTTATGACTTTTCAATATATTTGATGTAATAAATGTTTTGGTTTTAACTTGAACGCAATGCGTTCAATAGTGTGCGTTGCACACGAACGGGAGAACACGGTTCTCCCCTACATTATTTAGGTAACTGTGCCTCATTTATATAGTTTATTTTTATTATAAATTTTCTGCCATTACTTGACGGGCGGATAATATCCGCCCCTACAAAATTGCGAAAACAATTACAATGCTATGCTCGACATAATATGTTTTTTCACATTACAAACTATCTACACGAATTGGGGACGGCGGCTCGCCGTGCGGGCGTCCAATGAACGCCCCTACCGGTGAAATTCCATATTTAACAACAAAAGCGTCCGAATTAACGGACGCTTTTACTTTTGGCTTTAATTCTGTTTTTCAAGCTTTAACTTTTCAACAATTGCATCAACTGTGGTTTCGATACTGCTCAGTTCCATTGACACCGTGATATCGGCATACTTTTTATAGAGCGGATAACGCACTCTGTACACATCGTCAAGGGTTTCGCCCTTACCGAATGCGATACCTCTTGTTTTGATATTTGTAACTCTGCGCTTGATTTCATCGAGGTCAACATCAATGAAAACGACTTTGCCGTTCTTTTTGAGGTTTTCCATAGCGTTTTCGCTCAGAACCATTGAACCGCCTGTTGCGATAACGGTCTTGTCATAGTCAAGCTCAGCACCGATTTTTCCCTCAAGGTGAAGAAAATAGTCAAGGCCTTCATTATCAAGAATTTCCTGCAACGGCTTTCCTGCCTCTTTGCAGATTATCAAATCAACATCAACAAAGGAATAACCCAGCGCTTTGGCAAGCAACACACCGACTGTGCTTTTGCCCGAACCCGGCATTCCGATTAAAACTATATTTTCCATATTAAAGAATCCTTACATTAAGTGAGTCTGTGCTTGAAGTCGGGCAGGTTTTGTTTGATGAAAGCACAACGACCGTGTCGCCCTTTTTAACAACACCTGTGCTGAGTGCCTTTTCCATAGCCTGTTTTGTGATTGAATCGGATGTGCGTTTCTCCTCGCCCATAACAGCTGTTACACCCCAGTTAAGGCAGAGCTTTCTGCACACGAGAACTGATGTTGCAACTGCGATAACGGGACAGTCAGGTCTGTAGTGAACCATTGCTCTTGCAACTCGACCTGTGGCACTCTCAACGATGATAGCCTTTGCACCTACTGTCTGTGCAATATCCTTTGCGGCTTTACAAATGCTTGATCTGATCGGGTTAGTGTCCTTCATTCCGTGTTCTTCAACATACTCATGAAGTGCGGTAAATTCGCCGTTTTCCTCAGCCTCCGAACAGATTGCGTCAAGTGCCTTTACACTTTCAATCGGGTACTTACCTGCGGCAGATTCTGCAGAGAGCATTACTGCGCTTGTACCGTCATAAACTGCGTTGGCAACATCGCTGATTTCGGCTCTTGTAGGACGGGGAGCAGTTGTCATACTCTCAAGCATCTGAGTTGCCGTGATTACATACTTACCTCTTGAAACAACCTTTCTGATGATTGTTTTCTGAATTTCAGGTAGTTTGATGAACGGAATTTCAACACCCATATCGCCACGGGCAACCATAATACCGTCTGCGTAATCAATGATTGCGTCCATATCGTCAACACCGCTCTGATTTTCAATCTTTGCGATAATTTCAACATATTCATAGCCGAGGCTGTCGATAAAGTCACGGAGAGTTCTTACATCATCGTGATTGCGGACAAATGATGCGGCAACAACTGTTGCACCGTGATTAAGACCGAATTCGATATCCTTTCTGTCCTGAGCGCTTACATACGGCATATTGATGAAGTAGCCTGGGATGTTGATGCTCTTGCGGTTTTTAAGCACACCGCCCTTGTTTACGGTACAAACGATTGATTCGGGATTTACCGACTTAACGATAAGCGAGATGATACCGTCATCAAGCAAAAGTTCTCTGCCGATTGCCTCTTGACCTTCTGATTCAAAAATATCGACAAGTTTCGGGAACGAAAGGCTTACACCTGTTTCGTCACCCTCCTCTTTTTCTTTGAAAAGACTGAATTCTGCACCCTCAACAAGCTCAACCGAACCGTCTTTGAATGTGCCGACTCTGACCTCGGGGCCTTTTGTATCAAGCAGAATTGCGACATTCTGACCGCTCTCTGCAATTGCCTCTTTAAGGTTCTTGATTGTAACCTCAAGCTGGTCATAAACACCGTGTGACATATTGATTCTGGCAACATTCATGCCTGCGTCAATCATTTTGCGCATCATTTCTTTTGAATTGCAGGCAGGGCCAATGGTACAAACTATCTTAGTCTTTCTCATAATTTCTCCGTCCTTTTGAAATGCTTATATTCTGTTATTGTACATATGTATAAATCTGTGTAAATTTTTCTAATCAATCACATTATAGCGTATTCCTAAAGCAATTTCAATCTTTGATTTGTAAAATTTCACATTCTGTGCCTTGTACAAAAATTATTAAAACAAAAACAAAAAATCGGGCAGTTTCCTGCCCGACTCTTGTGCTTGTATTATACGAGATTTACAACAATCTTCTGAATTTCTGTTGCGTCAAGAACGCTAATCTGTCCGTCACCGTTTACATCAGCAACCTTGAGCTGACTGTCTGTGAGTGTTTCGAGATTTACAATGTACTTCTGGACAAGTGTTGCATCCATTACCGTAACTTCACCGTCACCGTCAACATCGCCCATTTTTGCAGAAGGAGTGTATTCGCTGAACCACTTACTGCTGATCCATGCCGCACGGCTTGTCATCCAATCCGCCGCATAGTTGAACATATCTGTAAAGCTGCCCTGATTGTAGCTTGTCTTTGTGTTGCTTACGGTATATGTACCTGTTGCCATATCAAAGTCAGCCTTGTTCATTGATGTGTGGTCGCAAATCCAACCGCCTGTTCTGATGTACCAACCGCTTGTGTAGTTCATCTCGGCACTGCCCTTGAGAAGGTCATAATACTGTGTTCTTGTATAGATTTCGTCAGAACCCTTGTAAGATGAGGTCTTGCCTGCAAAGTAGTTGATTGCCGGAACAAACTGCTCAAACCAGATGTTTACAGCCGCCTTATTAACCTGAGTATTTCTTGAAATATTATTGATGATATTGTTGCTGTCCTGTGAGCGTTTCTGTCTGCCCTTGAATCTGCACCACCAGCCTGAATACTGTGTGTAGTCCTTTACGCCCATATAATCGAGTACCCAGTCACTGCCTGCGGCATTACCGAGTGAGTTATCGTAGTCCCATACAGGTGAACCGAAGAACTTGTAGTTGCCGTTAGCATCCTGCTTGTAAACAAAGTAGGCACTTGAGACACCTGAATCCCAGTTTTTACCGAGTTCATTAATGAGCCAAAGCTTTGCGCATGAATCAACATCGGCATACTGTGAAAGGTCGGAATCTGCTTTTTTAGCGGCTCTGTGGAAAGCATTGTACTTTTCACGAACATAGTTCTTTACTTCATTATAGCCCTTGTCGCCTTCTGAAAGCTCAGGAGCTTTGATTGTAACCTTGATGCCGTCATCGCAGTTTACATAGTAATCTTCGCCGTCTGTAGCGCCTGCGTCAACCTCACAAAGGAACGGGAAGTCCTTGTTTACATTGCCGTCAGCATCAAGATAAGCAGTATCGTCAATATCGCTGATGAGGGCATTCTTGCCTACTTCAATCTTTTCTGTCATCTGGTATGAACCCCAGTAAAAACCGTCTGCGTAGAAATCAACATATCTTGAATCCGATGCATACGGAGTTCCAACAGCATCTGCAAGGTCATAGAGAAAACGGTTTCTTGAAAGTGAATCGTCCTGATAGCTTGCAAGGAGAGAAAACTTTTTGCCCTTTGACATACCGCCGATTGAAACCTTGTCGGAATATGTGATGTTGTAAGGCTTTTTAGCCTTGCCCCATGTTGAGTTACCTCTGCCCTTGATTTTCTTAATTGAAGTGTTGTCAATCTTGCCGTTCTTGTCAACAATAGCGCCTGTTGCAGTTGCGGAGTTGCTCTTATCCTCGTTAAGATATGAGATAAGCTCTTTGCCGTTGCCGTCAGCATTGCTGTTATTTACATAAATTGCAGACTCGGCAGATGACTTTAAGAATGTAAGGGAATAAGTTTTTCCGTCAGCATTAACATTGCTTGCCTTGTCAATTGTGTAGGAAACTTCTCTTGACTCGCCCGACGGGATTGTTACATTATTGACTGTAACACTTTTTGAATATGCGTTATAAAGCTCAACGCTTGTTGATGAAACACTGCTCGGAAGGAAGAAATACTTCTGATTTGTATTTAATTCATTCATATCCTCGTTGTGTTCACATTGCCATGCAACCCATGCGTCAGAATCGGCAGAACCGCTTACAGCATGTGCATAAAGTGCGTTCTGAGTTTTGAACGAAAGAGTCGGTGTTGATGTTTCGGCGGCAGAAACAGATAATACCGACATACTGCCGACTGTCATCAAACCTGCAAGCACAATTGAAAGTGCTTTTTTTGTTGTTCTCACTTTAATCACTCCTAAAAAATTATATCAATAAGGAACTTTTAGATATATTCACAAAAAGTTCACTTGTTAATCACATCATTCAAAATTATTGTACCATTTGCATAAAATTAATGCAAGTAATTTTTTAATATGTAACGGTATAATTTTGCGAAATTTCTTTATTTTCGTTGATTTTTTTGATATAATATTATGGTAACAATGCGGTAACACATACCGAAATTTTAAATCACATTAAGGAAGTGGCACAATGCGTAATCACGGCAAAAAGAAAAACTATTGTCTTATTGCGGCACTTGCATCACTTGTGGCTTTTTCAACAATGGCTGCAAGCGTTATGAGCGGTTGCGGTGAGAATTCGGATGAACAAAAAACAACCGAGATTGTTCACGAAACACGCATAGATACTCAGATTGAAACAAAGATTGAAACATACACCGAGGTTGTAACAGACGCTCAGGGCAACACAGAATATGTTGAAGAAACAAAGGCTGTGCCTGTAAACAATAACAATGGCGGTGCCGACAACAAGTCGGGTGGCTCAGGCAATAACTCTGCAAACTCAAGCAGCAGTTCTTCAGGCAAAAATTCAAATAATCAGCAGAGTTCTGTTATTGAAAAGAGTGAATCAAGCAAGACAACAAACAACAGTTCTTCTAAAACAGACTCAGGCAAAACAAATAACAACAAAAATAACAACAATAACAGCAACAAAAATAATAACAGCTCATCGTCAAAGTCAGATTCATCAAAGTCTGATTCATCAAAATCTGATGACAGCAACAGCAAAACACTTAAAATAGGCGGTAAAACATTCAATGTCGGCGACACAATTGTATGCACATACAATCTGACAACTCCTACTGTTCTTGAAAACTATCAGGCAACAATCAAATATGATTCGTCAAAACTTACCTGCAAATCTGCAAAAATGTCTGTACCGGCTAAATACGGCGCTATGCTCAACAAAAAGATTGCAGGAGAAATTTCAATCAGCGGTGTCAACATTGATGACGGCTACGATTACACAAGCGGCGGTGCATTTATGACCGTAGTATATGAAATTACAGGCGGCGGTTCAACTTCGCCAAGCTACCATTGGGAAGTTGCCTGCAGAGCAAGCGACAGTAAGAACCTTATCGACAAAAAGGGCAATCCCGCAAGCGGTTTCAAGCTTACCACATCATATGCAGATTCAGCAGCTAACTAAAATTGAATTAATTTTAAAACCAAAAAACACCTGCAAATTTTTATTGCAGGTGTTTTTATGTTCGTGTAGATAGTCCGTAAATTGCAAAACATTATATGCCCGAGCGTATGAGAAATTGAAAGTTGAAAATTGAAAATGGAAAATTAAGGTCGAGAAGACAATTTGCAATAATGCAAACAATGTCTTCCCGACTGTTTTTATGTATAAAAGTAAATCTTTTATCGTAGGGGCAATCATCGGTCGCCTGCACGGCGAACCGCCGTTCCCAATTCAAGTAGACAGTTTGTAATGCAAAAAACATATTATGCCCGATCGTAGCATTGAAAATGTTTGTACAATTCAGTAGGGGCGTTCATCGGACGCCCGCAAGTAATAGTACAGAGTATATGTTAAAACAAATTTTATAAATACCGCAAACCCGTAGGGGCGGATATCATCCGCCCGCCAAGTAAAGACTGAAAATTTATGTTGTATATAATTTTTATAAATGTCACAAAGTTACTGTTATCTTGTAGGGGAGAACCTCGTTCTCCCGCCCGTGTGCGTAGCACACGATTGCACGCTTTGCGTGCAAATCCGAATACACGGTGTAGATTATATCAAATATATTTGTATAAACATAAACAATCATCAAGTGGGCGGATGATATCCGCCCCTACGAAAGAACAAATACAAATTATGTGTTTCAACCAATTACAATATAAATTGAATATGTAATCGTACAAATTATTTAGCAATTAAATTTCATAATAACCGAAACATTGTATAATGTCAAACCGATTTTACAATCGGTTTGATTGGCGAACACGGTTCGCCGCTACATTATTACGATTGATTTGTGGGATTTATAAAATTTGTTTTTACATACAATTTGTGCCTTTACTTACGGGAGAACGAGGTTCTCCCCTACAAAATAACAACAACTTACATTTTACCTAATTCGGGCATTAGAATTGTTACTTTATCAAACTATCTGCTCGAATTGGGTACGGCGGCTCGCCGTGCCGGCGAACACGGTTCGCCCATACAATTAAATACGAACGCAAAAACTCCCGACTAAAAAGTCGGGAGTCAAATTGAACTTGTATTAACTTAAAAAGAATTAAACGAGCTCGATAATTGCCATTTCAGCTGCGTCACCACGACGGGGACCGATCTTAGTAACTCTTGTGTAGCCACCGTTTCTGTCGCTGTATTTTGGAGCAATTTCCTTGAAGAGCTTGCTTGTAACATCTTCCTTAGTAACAAAAGCCAAAACAAGGCGTCTGTTGTGAAGATTATCTTCTTTAGCTGTAGTAATCATCTTCTCTGCCATAGCCTGAACTTCCTTGGCACGAGTAAGAGTTGTTTCAATTTTGCCGTTTTCCAAAAGGAAAGTAACCATAGCACGAAGCATTGCAGTTCTCTGTGCAGTAGTTCTTCCTAATTTTCTTGTACCTGGCATTTCTTTCACTCCTTTACCGTTGAGTTTGTTGGTAAGAATTTGACAGAATAGCTGTCAAAGACTTTGGGAAGTTATTCGTCTTCCTTCTGAAGACTAAAACCGAGAGAATTGAGCTTCTGTACAACTTCCTCGAGAGATTTTCTACCGAGGTTACGCACTTTCATCATATCCTCTTCGGACTTGTTGATCAAATCCTCTACCGTGTTGATGCCTGCACGCTTGAGGCAGTTGAAAGAACGAACTGAAAGATCGAGATCTTCAATTGTCATTTCAAGAATCTTTTCCTTGCCCTTGTCGTCCTTCTCAACCATAACTTCAGCACTTGAAGCCTTGTCAGAGAGGTTTACAAAGAGGTTAAGGTGCTCGGTAAGAACCTTTGCTGCAAGAGAAACAGCCTCCTGAGCATTGATAACACCGTTTGTCCAAACATCCAAAGTGAGCTTGTCATAGTCAGTAATCTGACCTACACGAGTGTTGTCAACTGTATAGTTTACCTTTAACACGGGAGTATAAATTGAATCAATCGGCAAAACGCCAATAACATTGTTGCCGCTTAACTGCTTGTTGCGCTCTGAAGGAACATATCCTCTGCCCTTGTCAACTGTGATTTCCATATTAAGCTTAGCACCCTCACCGAGTGTAGCAATGTGGAGTTCAGGGTTGAGAATCTCAACCTCGTCATCACATTTGATGTCGGCAGCCTTTACCTCACAGGGGCCCTCGGCTGCAATTTCGATAACCTTGGGGCTTGTTTCATGGAGCTTTGCAACAAGACTTTTCATATTAAGAACAATTTCCGTAACGTCTTCCTTTACGCCGGGAACAGTTGAAAATTCGTGAAGAACGCCGTCAATCTTGATTGATGTAACAGCACAGCCTTCAAGAGAGGAAAGCAGCACACGGCGCAAACTGTTGCCGAGTGTGTTGCCGAAACCACGCTCGAGCGGTTCAACAACAAACTTGCCGTACTTTCCATCCTCGGTTAATTCCTCGGTTTCAATTCTTGGCTTTTCAATTTCTATCATTCGCGAATCCTCCTAAACATTATGCGACTGCAAAAGCAGCCCATCTGTGTGTAATCTGCCTGTGAAATATAAGATTACTTGGAGTACAACTCAACGATGAGGTGTTCTTCAACAGGAAAGTCGATGTCTTCTCTCTGAGGAGCTGCAACAACCTTGCCGCCGAGAAGGTTTTCGTTCTTCTCAAGCCACTTTGGTGTTACAATTGAAGATGTTTCGCCCTCTGCAATTGCTTTGAATCTTGCAGTTGAACGGCTCTTCTCCTTAACTTCGATTACATCGCCAACCTTAACAAGGTATGAAGGAATGTTAACCTTCTTACCGTTTACGGTAAAGTGGCTGTGACTAACAAGCTGTCTTGCTTCTCTTCTTGTAGCTGCAAGGCCGAGTCTGAAGATAACATTGTCAAGTCTTCTTTCAATAAGTGTAAGCAATACAGCACCTGTCTTACCCTCAGCCTTTTCAGCTTTTTCGTAGTAAGCTCTGAACTGCTTCTCCATGATGCCGTAGATAAATTTTACCTTCTGCTTCTCAGTGAGCTGCATGCTGTATTCGCTCTTTTTTCTTCTCATCTTACCGCCAGGATTTCTGTTGGAAGTCTTCTTGGAGTAACCCATAACTGCGGGTGAAATACCAAGAGCTCTGCAACGCTTAGCGATAGGCTGCATATTTTTAGCCATAGTAGAATTTTCCTCCTTTTAAAATACTATACACGTCTTCTCTTTGGAGGACGGCATCCGTTGTGCGGGATTGGAGTAACATCCTTGATCATTGTTACTTCAAGACCTGCAGTCTGCAATGCACGGATTGCAGCTTCACGACCCTGACCGGGGCCCTTTACATATACTTCAACATATTTCATGCCGTGTTCCATTGCTGCCTTTGCAGCTGTCTCGGCTGCTGACTGAGCGGCAAACGGAGTTGACTTCTTTGAACCTCTGAAACCGAGCTCGCCTGCGCTTGCCCATGAAACAGCGTTGCCCTGTGTATCGGAAATAGTAACAATTGTGTTGTTAAATGTTGACTGGATATGCGCTGCGCCTTTTTCAATGTGCTTACGCTCACGACGACGGCGAATAACCTTTTTACCACCTTTGGGTGCTGCCATAATACCGTGCCTCCTTACTTCTTCTTGTTGGCCATCGTTTTACGGGGACCTTTGCGGGTACGAGCGTTGGTCTTGGAACGCTGACCTCTTACGGGAAGTCCCTTTCTGTGACGAACGCCACGGTAACAGCCGATATCAATAAGTCTCTTGATGTCATAAGCGATGTCGCGGCGGAGGTCACCCTCTACGCGGCAGTGATGCTCGATGTATTCTCTGAGCTTTGAAACGTCTTCTTCTGTTAAATCTCTGACACGGGTGTCAGGATTAACGCCTGTTGCAGCAATAATGTCTGTTGCAGTTTTGCGGCCTATGCCGAAAATATAAGTTAAACCGATCTCAACTCTTTTATCTCTCGGCAAGTCAACA
>CACXYD010000016.1:0-3700 GCA_902771755.1 uncultured Ruminococcus sp.
AAAGGGTGTGAACACTCTGCGCACAATCTATGGTACAGGCGAAGAAACAGGTATGGAGGATATGGAAAATTACTTCAAGAAAAATCCACTTCCAGACATGGCTTTCACTCCCGACAGCGACTACGGCATCTGCTTTGCCGAAAAGGGTATTCTTCAGCTTGAAGTCAGCACACTTTTAAACAATGCAACAACACTCAGCCAGTTCCACGCAGGCAGAGCAGTCAATGCAGTTCCCGACAGAGCGTATGTAATGCTCGATTCGTCAGACTATGACGAGCAGACTCTCATGCGCCTTGCAGACGCAAGTGACGGCGATTTTGAATTTAACTACACAATTGACGGCCTTATGATAATCAGCCGAGGCAAAGCGGCTCATGCGTGTGAACCCGACAAGGGTTACAATGCTGCAGCGGCACTTGTTGACCTTATCTCAAATGTTTACACAACCAAAGAAACAGGTTCAATTTGTTCATTTATCGACTATGCAGTCAACAAGGAAACAAACGGCAGATCGCTCGGCCTTAAAATGAGCGATGCAGTTTCGGGTTCTCTCACAGTTAACCTCAGCAGCGTGAACATTGAGGGACAGACCGCAAAGGCTGTGTTCGATATTCGCTATCCCGTTACCGTGAGCGGAAACAGAGTTCTCAAGCAGTTCAAAAAGGTTGCAAAAATCAGCGACCTCAAGGTTACGGTTCTCAATCACGAAGAACCGCTTTATGCCGACAGGGACAGCGAGCTTGTAAAGCTTCTCTCGGGCGCTTATGAAAGTGTAACAGGCGAAAAGGCTGAACTTTATTCAACAGGCGGCGGAACATATGCAAGAATGCTTGGCGGTCACGGTGTTGCATTCGGCCCTGCATTCAAAAATGACGATGTTCATATGCACAATGCAGACGAAAGTATGGACAGGGAGAACTTCTTTAAACACGCTCAGATTTGCCTTGAGGCAATGTACAGAATGTTTACCGACGGAGAATAATCCGTTTCGTTATGAACAAATTCAAATGAAAAGGGAATGCTAATGAATACGGAAAAAACTGTTAGAAAACAGGCAAAAAAGGTTCTTGAGGGGAACTGGTCGGTAATTATCTCAGAGGTAATGGTTGCTGTGCTTGCATTTTTGACAGGGCTGTTTGCGTTCAGCCTTGCGATGTCTGTGGCAGGACTTTATGATGTAAAAAATCCGAATCAGACTCAGCAGATGCTTACAATGATTTTCGGACTTGTGTTTTTTGCTTTTGTTGTTGTATGCCTGCCGCTTATAAACGGAGTTTACAGAAGTGTGTGCAATATAGTCAGAGGCAGAGAGTGCAGTTCTCTCGATGTTTTTTACTATTATAAAAAGCCAAAATTATTCTTCAAGTCTGTCATTCTTGATGTGATTTCAGTCGGCTTGTTCTTCATCATAAGCGGTCTGCTCAATGTGTTCAATTATCTGAGTGCGGTATCGGGCAAAATAATTGACAATTCACCCTCACTCACGGCAGTTGTGGCTGTATTGCTTGTTCTGGCATTCATCGTCAGCGCCGCAGTTGTGGTGGTATGCTACATTATTTTTGTTCACTACACATTCTTGGCTTACGGTTTTAACGAACATCTGCCTCTCGGAGTATATCTTCCGAGAATGGTGGCTTTTTCAATAAAGAACTTCATTCCCACAATAAAGCTGTTTATCGGCTTTATCGGCTGGGCGGCTTTGTGCTTTTTTGTTGTTCCGGCATTTTATGCCGTACCTTATTTTCTGACAACCTCTGCAATGTCTGCAAAATGGTTGTTTGAGCTTGAAGGGAGCAGAGATATTATATGTTAGTTTCACTTTGTATGATAGCCTATAACGAGTCAAATGCTTTGAGCGGACTTTTCAGAGATATTGCACTTCAGGATTATCCGCACGATAAAATTGAAGTTGTCTTTGTTGACAGTATGTCAACCGATGATACTAAAGAAAAAATGGAGAAGTTCCGTGACACCGACTACGGCTTTTGGAATGTGTCCGTTGTTCAATGCGTAAAGCGTAATCAGGCAACTTCATGGAATGCCGCTCTGATGACCGCAAAGGGCGATGTCATCATAAGAGTTGACGCTCATGCAAGAATTCCGAGAAACTTTGTTTCACGAAATGTTTATAACATTAAGCAGGGCGAAAATGTTGTAGGCGGCGGCAGACCGAATATCACCTCAAATGTTTCAAGCTGGAAACTTACCTTGCTTGCGGCTGAGGATTCGCTGTTCGGCAGTTCGGTTGCGTCATACAGACGCCCGCTTGCACAAAAGGAATATCTTGACAGCCTTTTTCATGCGGCTTACCGCAGAGAGGTTATTGCCAAAGTCGGCGGATTTAACGAAAACCTCGGCAGAACCGAGGATAACGAATTCCACTACCGCATAAGAATGGCGGGTTACAAGATGTGCTGTTGTCCCGATATTATTTCGTATCAGCATTCACGAAATGACCTTCACGGAATGATAAGGCAGAAATATTCAAACGGACGGTGGATAGGACTTACCCTTTCGGAATGTCCGGGTTGTCTTTCATACTTTCACTTTGCACCATTTCTTTTTGTAATGGCACTTCTCGGCTGTTCCGTGCTTGCACTCCTCGGACTTCCGTTGTTCTTGTACATTCTTTTGATAATCTACGGAATGTTTGATGTTGTAAACGCTGTCGGCTGTTGCACAATGAAAAATGTTCAGCCGCAGTTTGTGTTCCTGCCGTTCATTTTTCCGTTGCTCCATGTTGCCTACGGAATAGGCACAATTGTTGGTTTGATTCAGATTCCGTCATGGCGGAAGAAAATCAAAAACAGCGGTGCAAAAGAACATATTGAAAAGGTAAAAAGAAAAATCAGGGAAAACACACTTCCCGGTCATTCATACGAATAATTTTTTGGGCGGATAATCTCCGCCCGTATTTGATATTTACGGAGATACTTATGACTGAAAAAGTAGAACTTACCCCCGAACTTTTGCGTGAATTACAGGTTAAACAGCTTGATATGCTCGTGTATTTCAGGGATTTTTGCGAAAAGAACAATCTTACATTCTATCTCATCGGCGGTGCGTTAATCGGCGCACTCAGAAACGGCGGCTTCGTTCCGTGGGACGATGATGTTGATGTTATGCTCCCACGAGAGGACTACGAAAAGCTGTACAAACTCTGGCATGAACAGGGCGCAGACGGAAGATTTCGACTTCTCAAAACCGACAAGGATATGTTCACGGGCAATATTTTTATGACAGTTACCGACACAAATTACACTATGGTCAAGACAAATCAGACCGATGTCGATATTCCGCACGGACTTGTGCTTGATGTCTTTCCGCTTGATGTCTGTCCCGACAGCCGTTTTGCACGCAAAATGCAGTATGTGTGGACAATGCTTTATTCGCTGTTTTTGGCTCAGGTTGTTCCCGAAAATCACGGCGGAATTGTGGGTGCAGGCAGTAAGGCTTTGCTTTCAATTTTCAGAGGCAAAAAGCTCCGTGAAAAAATCTGGCGAACTGCCGAAAAGCATATGATTAAATACAAGCTTGGTGAAAACAAGTGCGTAACGGAACTCTGCTCAGGCCCTCATTGGATGAAAATTGAGTATCCAAAACACATTTATTCGGGTGTTGATTATGTCACATTCGAGGGCATAAAAATGCCGTGTATGTCGGGTTATGACGAGTATTTGAGAATGGTTTTCGGTGATTA
>CACXYD010000016.1:3706-20161 GCA_902771755.1 uncultured Ruminococcus sp.
CCTGTTGAGGACAGAGTGCCTCACCACGATATTGCATATCTTGACTTGAACTCACCATGTGAAATTTACGACAGTAAAAGAAAAAATGAGCAAAAATAACGGTGTGCTATGGAACTTGTAAGAGATAATTGGACTAAAAATGACTATAATGATTTTGTGGAGGAACTTCGTTCACATGCCGATGAAAAGTACAGAAACTTTCATTCCTCATTAATTCCCGACAACGACAAGGACTTTTTTATCGGAGTCAGAATGCCTGTTATGCGAAAACTCGGCAAGGAAATTTCAAAAGGCAACGGACGCAGTTTTTTAGAGCAGACAACCGATAATTCTTATGAAGAAAAAATAATGCGTAGTATTGTAATCGGTCTGCTCAAAACCGAAAGCTATGAAGAATTTCTGATGTACAGTGATGATTTTGTACAGAGAATTGACAGCTGGGCTGTTTGTGACGGCTTTTGTGCAAATCTTAAGGAAACCAAAAAGTACAAATCCGAATTTTTTCCTCATGTTTGTGAATACACTAAGAGTGAAAATCCGTGGATAATTCGTGCAGGTCTTGTGCTTATGCTCGACTATTATCTTGAAGATGAGTACATAGACACGGTGCTTGAATGTTGCGATAATGCGAAAAATCCGCATTACTATGTGAGTATGGCAAGGGCTTGGCTTGTTGCAACGGCACTTGCGAAGTGCAGAGAACAGACTATGCGGTACATAAAGTCAAATTCGCTTGACAATGCAACCTTTAACAAGATGATTCAGAAATGCGTTGAAAGCTTCAGAATTGACGATGAAACGAAAAAATATCTCAAAACCCTGAGGAGATATTGACAAATCCGAAAAACGGCATATAATATAATCAACAGTTGTCTTCGGGGCGGAGTGAAATTCTCCACCGGTGGTTAAAGTCCACGAACAGGCGCAAGCCTGCCGAGTCTGTGAAATTCAGACACCGACGGTCATAGTCCGGATGCGAGAAGATGCGGCAGAACAGGCGGTTTGTCTGTTTTATTTTGGTACGCAATCCCGTTACATTTGTAGCGGGATTTTTCTTTTCCCGACAACTCGAAATAATTTTTCAGGAGTGGTCGTAATGACAAAATCAAAAGCAAAAACAATCAATTCAGACAACACGGCAAAGACAACAAAGCTTGCCGTAACCGCAATGCTTGCGGCGCTTTCGGCAGTTCTTATGTTCTTTGAATTTCCTCTCGGATTCATAGCACCGTCATTTTATGAGTTCGATTTTTCAGAAGTTCCCGTTCTTGTCGGAACATTCAGCATGGGACCGATTGCCGGTGCGGTAATTGAATTTGTAAAAATTCTCGTGAAATTCCTCATCAAAGGCACAACAACAGGCGGAGTAGGGGAGCTTGCAAACTTCCTCATCGGCTGTTCGTTTATCTTGCCTGCCGGTTTCATCTACAAGTACAAAAAAACAAGAGTCGGTGCGATTGTCGGAATGCTCACAGGTACAGTTGCAATGGCGGCAATCGGTGTGGTTCTTAACACATTCGTGCTTGTTCCGCTCTATTCATCGTTTATGCCGCTTACCGAAATTATCAAAATGGGACAGGCAATTTTCCCCACAATTGACGGCACATTCACATTCTGTCTGTACTGCGTAGGTCCGTTCAATATCATTAAGGGACTCATCATTTCGGCTGTTGTTTTCATAATTTACAAGCCGCTTTCAAGACTTATCCACAGCCTTGATAACCTTCTTACAAAGAAGAAAAAAGCAACGATTCAGTAAACCCGAAAGTAATTTTCGGTTGACAAACCGCAAATTCAGGCGTATAATATCATACGGTGTCGAAAGACATCTATCACAGAGTAGAAATTTGTGCGTGAAGTGTTTTGCGGACGGGGAGTTGCCGCAAAAACGAAAGGTTTATCCTGCGGTACAGATTTCGCATCCCGCTGTTACTTTGGGACATATAATTCAGCGGGCAGAGTAATCTGTCCGCTTTTTTCTTCCTGAAGCAACAACAGAGATTCAGGAGGTAAAATATGTCACAACTCAAAAAAATTCAAAGCTCTTTGGCTGAAATGAAGAGTATCTACGCTCTTGCGGCAATTGCAATGTTGCTCGCACTCCGCATAGTTCTCGGATTTTTCGCAAACAGCACACTTCCGTTATTCGGAAACAATGTAAAGCTCAGCGCATCGTTCCTTCCAATCGCTGTAACAGGCGTAATGTTCGGACCGATCCCTGCCGCAATTGTCGGTGCTTTGGGAGATATTCTTTCATTTATCATTGCTCCCACAGGCGCATATTTCCCCGGCTTTACAATCAACGGCTTTATTACAGGCTTTATCTACGGTATGTTTCTTTATAAGAACAATGTAACTCCGCTCAGAGTTGTTCTTGCATGGTTCACAAATATGCTTTGCGTTGAAACATTCCTTGCGGCTTTCTGGCTTTACACACTCTACGGCGGCGGTTCAACACCGTACACAGTTTATCTTACAGCAAGATTCATCAGCGTTGCCGTTAAGTGCATTCCCGAAATTATCCTTGTATTTGCAATCGGCAAGCTTGCAAGCAAAATCCGTGTTCCTCATGCAATAAAGAGAACTTGATGAAAGTTTAATACAAAATTTTAAGGTTGGAAATCAACTGTTCCCCGCAGTAGTTTCCAACCTTTTTTATTTTATGAAAGTTAATGCGTGACTGTAGGGGAGAACCTCGTTCTCCCGTTAGTAAAGGCACAAATATTATGTTAAATCCAATTATATAAAAATCACAAAGTTACCGCTACAAATTAATACACAATTTCGATAATATCAAAACATTTTTATAAAACAAACCATACGAGATTGTGATTTCAAAAAATAAAAAGTCGGAAAGCAAATTTGAAATCTGCCTTCCGACTTAATTTTTTTTATAATCTTTGACTATACGATTAAGCCCACTTTAGGGTATCGTTGTAGAGGTTGATGTAATCCTGAGCTGAACGATCCCAGCTGTTGTCGCTCATCATAGCACGCCACATAAGCTGATGCCAGCCCTGATCGTCCTGAATTCCCCACAATGCTCGTCTTACAGCAAGCTGCATATCTGCACATTCGTAGTTCTTGAATGTAAAGCCGTTGCCGTAGTTGTCAGCGCTGTCGAATACAGAGTCCTTAAGACCGCCAACCTCACGAACAACAGGAATTGTACCGTAACGGAGAGCAATCATCTGTGCAAGACCACAAGGCTCCTGAGCAGAAGGCATAAGGAAGATATCGGCGCCAGAGTAAATCTTTCTTGCAAGTTCGGGAACAAAGCCGTGACAGAAGCAAAGTCTGCCGGGGTACTTAGCCTGCATATAGTTGAAGTAGTCCTCGTACTCCTTGTCGCCTGAACCGAGAATTACAAACTGCATATTTTCTGTGTTCATAAGCTCCTCAAGGCCCATTCTTACAAGGTCAAGTCCCTTGTGTGCAACAAGTCTTGTTACCATACCAACCAGCGGAACATCCCAACGCTGTTCAAGGCACAAACGCTCCTGCAAAGCACGCTTACATTCGCCCTTGCCGCTCATGTCGTCCTTTGAATAGTTGCGATAAAGCTGATAGTCTGTTTCAGGATTGTAGCTTTCTGTATCGATACCGTTCTTGATACCGCAAAGCTTGTAGTGACGAAGATTGAGTTCGTCATGAAGTCCCCAGCTGAACCACGGATCTTTAATTTCAGCCGCATAGCTCGGAGAAACTGTTGAAACACGGGTAGCTGTTTCGATAGCACCCTTCATCATGTTGAGCTTGCCGTTCATTTCAAGAATCTTTGTTTCGGATGCAGGAATGCCGACACACTCTGTGTTAACTTCCCAGCCGTATTCACCCTGATACTGGATGTTGTGGATTGTGAACAGGCTCTTGATGTTGTAGTACCATGGTCTGTGTGAATAGAACAGATAGTAGTAAACAGGTACAAGAGCTGTCTGCCAGTCATTGCAATGAATGATATCTGGGTGGAAATCAATGTACGGAAGCATTTCAAGAATTGCACGAGAGAAGAAAGCAAATCTTTCTGCATCGTCATAGTGACCGTAGAGAGTGCCTCTCTTGAAATAGTATTCGTTATCAATAAAATAGTATGTACAGTCGTTCCATCTTGCCCAGAACAAACCGCAATACTGATGACGCCATGCAACCGGTACAGTAAAGTTTGTGATGAAGTTCATGGAGTTTTTAAGCTCCTGCGGAATTGTGCCGTAAAGCGGAACAACAATTCTGCAATCCTGACCTTTTCTGCAAAGTGTATGTGGAAGACTTCCTGCTACATCAGCAAGTCCGCCGCTGCCGCAGAAAGGATTAGCCTCTGAAGCACAGTATAAAATTCTCATTGTAAGATTACCTCCTGTTTAAACAACTTTATACAACGGATTTTTTAGCAATATAAATGGGGTACGAATCATATCCCATAAGTGAGCGACCATCCTTGATGGTAACATCCTTATCTATGATAACATAATTGAGGTTGGTATTGCAACCTATTTTTGTGTCCTGCATTACAATACAGTTAGAAAGCTTTGCGCCTTCGCCAACATAAACACCCTTTGAAATAACGCAGTTTTCAACCTCACCGTTGATAACACAACCCTGTGCAATGATTGAATTCTTTACATTGCTTGTAAGTCCGTAGCGTGACGGAGCGTCATCTCTTACCTTTGTATAGATAGGTCTTTGCGGATTGAAAAGCTCATCTCTTACTTCTTTTTTCATAAGGTCCATATTGAACTCGAAGTAATCGTTGATTGAGCTGATTGCCGCACAATAACCCTTGTTTTCATAAGCATAAATGCTGTATTTGCCCAAACCGCTCTGAAGAAGTCGTCTTACATCAAGATGATTAACGCTGATTGCATTTCTGATTTCGCTCATAAGAAGGTCCTTCTTGATGAGAATAGAGCCGTATGCGTGGTTGAATTTTGCCTCTTTGTCAACAACACCGGGTTTTACAAAAATCTGATTTACCTTGCCGTCATCGTCAACATCAAGGGTAATCGGTCTGTCATATCCCTGCGGAATTGCATGATTCTTATAGATAAGTGTGATGTCTGCCTTCTTCTTTGAGTGGAAGTCAAAAACATCTGTGTAATCAATGTTAGTAATAACATTGCCCTGTGAGATAAGCACATACTCCTCACGACAATGCTCAATGTAGCCGTGCATATTGTAGATTGTTTCAACAAAGCTTGAAAAAGCCTTGCCGTCATATGAGGGCAGAATTGAAAGGTTGCTTCTTCTCTTTGAAAGGTCATATGCACTGCCTGAACCTACATGGTCCATAAGTGACTGAAAGTTGCTTTTTGCAACTATGCCTACATTGTTGACGCCTGAGTTTGACATATTTGAAAGGTCAAAGTCGATAACTCTGTATTTACCGCCAATCGGAACGCTTGCAGTTGTTCTTGAAGATGCAAGCTCCGGAATTTTGTCGTCAAGTGTTGCCGCAAAGATGAAACCGAGTACATTATTACTTCTCATTGCCGTCCACCTCCGTGTCGCTGTCTATCATGGTTTTTGCTTTGATAACGGTGTTTTCTTTGATAACGGTATTTGCACCGACAACAGTAATGCCCCAGTCGTCAAGATTCTCCATTTCTTCGGGTTTCTGACCGACCTTTGCATTCTTGCCTACAACTGTGTTCTCTGCAATGATTGCAAACTGAACCTCAGCGCCGTCCTCAATTACCGCACCCGGCATGATGATTGAAGAATTGATTGTTGCATTTTTGCCGATTGTAACACCTGCAAAGAGAATTGAGAACTCAAGATTGCCGTAAACATTACATCCGTCTGCAACGAGTGAATTCTGAATTGATGCCTCGTTTGAAACATAGTGCGGCGGCATCATCGGGTTTCTTGAATAGATATCCTTGAGGTCGAGAGTAACCTTTGGATCGAGAAGATCCATATTAGCCTCCCAAAGGCTGTCGATTGTTCCGACATCCTTCCAGTAGCCTTCAAAAGGATATGCAAACATACGCTCACCTGCGTCAAGCATAGCAGGGAGAACATCTTTACCAAAGTCGTGGCTTGAACCCTCTTTGAGTTCATCCTCTGTAAGATACTTTCTGAGTTCTTTCCAGCTGAAAATATAGATGCCCATTGATGCATTTGTGCTTTTTGGATGAGCAGGCTTTTCTTCAAATTCGTAGATTGAGCCGTCCTCGTTTGTGTTGAGGATACCGAATCTTGATGCCTCTTCAAGCGGAACATCAATTACCGCAATTGTACAAGCGGCATTCTTTTCCTTGTGATAGTCAAGCATCTTGTTGTAGTCCATTTTGTAGATATGGTCGCCCGAAAGGATAACCACATACTCAGGATTATAACGCTCAATGTAGTTAATATTCTGATAAATGGCATTAGCTGTGCCTGAGTACCAGTCTGCACCGTCAACAGCCTGATAAGGGCTGAGGCAGTTTACACCCGAGTGCATACTGTCAAGATCCCACGGCTGACCGTTGCCTATGTATTCGTTAAGAACAAGAGGCTGGTACTGTGTGAGAATACCTACAGCGTCAATGCCTGAATTTACGCAGTTAGATAACGGGAAATCAATAATACGATATTTGCCGCCAAACGGTACGGCAGGCTTAGCAAGCTTTCTGGTAAGCACGCCAAGACGGGAGCCTTGACCGCCGGCAAGCAGCATAGCCACTACTTCCTTTTTTGGAAACATCTTAAAATACCTCCGATATTCATTTTATTATCTTTTTAAACTTATAAATTACAGTCTTGCGACTGAAAATATCAATTTTATTTTTGAGCCTCATCGGGTTCAATCTCTTTTATGCATCTCAGATAGATTACGCTGAGAGGGGGGAGAGTGAGTGAAAGTCCCTGATCAAAGCCGTGAATTTTCATTACTTCGGTTTTGATATCCTTACCGTTCACAACACCGCTGCCGCCGAAACGCTCCTCGTCAGAGTTGAAAACCTCGTCATAAAGACCGTATTTCGGAACACCGATGTAGTATTCGTCACGCCTGATAGGCTGGAAGTTGCACACAGCAACAATTTCATCACCGTTTTTGTCGGTACGCTTGAAAGCAATAACGCTGTTTGTGTAATCGTCATGGTGAATCCAGTCAAAGCCCTTCCAGACCGTGTCGAGTTCATAGAGCGGCTTGCAATCAAGATAAAATTCGTTGAGTTCCTTGAAAAATGTTTTGAGCTTTTTATGCTTTTCAAATTCAAGCAAATCCCATTGAATGGCCTCTCTGTAATTCCACTCGTCAAACTGACCGATTTCAGTTCCCATGAACACAAGTTTCTTGCCCGGATGAGCGTACATATATGTTATGAATGCCCTTACACCGGCAAACTGCTCGTCATATTTTCCGGGCATCTGCTTTATGAGTGCGCCTTTGCCGTGAGAAACCTCATCGTGTGAAATCGGCAGAAGGAATTTTTCTGAAAAAGCATAATAAAAACTGAATGTAAGGCTGTCATGATTGAACGGTCGCCACATTGAATTGAGCGACATATAGTGCAACATATCGTTCATCCAGCCCATATTCCACTTGAAGTCAAATCCAAGACCGCCGTCCTCAATTTTGTGAGTAAGCTTTGGCCAAGATGTGTTTTCTTCGGCAAACATCATAACATCGGGGTGGTACATATGAACAGCCGTGTTGAGCCTTTTTACAAAATCAACTGCGTCAAGATTTTCTTTTCCGCCGAATTTGTTCGGTTCCCATTCACCCTCGGATTTGCCGTAGTCAAGGTAGAGCATAGAGGAGAGTGCGCCGATTCTCAAGCCGTCAATATGATACTTGTCAAGCCAGAACATTGCGCATGAAACAAGAAAACTTGTAACCTCAAATCTTGCGTAGTTAAAAAGGCATGTTCCCCACGAGTCACGCTTGCTTGTCTTTGGATCATTGCTTTCATAGAGGGGCGAACCGTCAAACTTTGCAAGTCCGAAATCGTCCATAGGGAAATTTGACGGAACCCAATCGAGAATCACACCGATGCCTTCACCGTGAAGTTTGTCGACAAAAGCCATAAAATCAGACGGTGTGCCGTAGCGTGAAGTCGGGGCATAGTAGCCTGTTGTCTGAAAGCCCCAGCTGCCGTCATAGGGATACTCCATAATCGGCATGAGCTGAACATGGGTGTAGTGCATCTCCTTGAGGTAAGGGATAAGCTCATCGGCAAGCTTTCGATAGTTAAAAAAGTTGCCGTCAGGATATTTTCTCCATGAGCCTGCGTGTATTTCATAAATATTCATCGGTGACGATGAAATGTTATTTTCTTTGCGTTTTTTAAACCATTCGCTGTCATTCCACGAATAGTTTTCTATATCATATACAACAGAGGCCTGACCGGGGCGAGTTTGAGCGTGAAAAGCATACGGATCGGCTTTCATAAGCTTGTTGCCGTATTCGCTTTCAATGCAATATTTGTATGCACAAAACTCTTTTACACCCTCGACAAACACTTCCCACACACCGTAACCGATGTCATACATGTAGTTTGCCTCGTTGTTCCAATTATTAAAATCGCCTACAACCGAAACGCTCTTTGCGGTTGGCGCCCACACACGGAACACTACACCGTTTCTGTCGTTCCAGTTCACGAGGTGTGCGCCCAAAAGGTCATATGCACGCACTGAATCGCCGGTGTGAAAAACTTCAAGTGCCGGTCTTGCCTCGTTAAAGCTGTAATTCATAAGAATTGCTCCTTGTTTAATACCTGTTGATTTTTTGATTATTTGTTCACACTTATATAATACCAAAAATATATGTCAATTTCAAGCAAATTCAAAAATTTTAAAACTAATTTTTCGTGTATATTTTATAAACTGCGACTAATTGTTACATTTTAAAGCATAATTTTACGAATAAAGAAAAATAAAGATAAATATGTTCCGAAAAGGAAAACAAAAAGGGCTGTCCAAAAAGGACAGCCCCGAAAATAATCTGTAAATTCAGATTAGCCAAGCTCAGCGAAGTACTTAATTGTTCTTACCATCTGGCTTGTGTATGAGTTCTCGTTGTCGTACCAAGAAACAACCTGAACCTCATAAAGATCATCAGCAATCTTTGATACCATTGTCTGTGTAGCATCGAAGAGTGAACCGAATCTCATGCCGATTACATCTGAAGAAACGATCGGATCTTCGTTGTAACCGAATGACTCAGAAGCAGCAGCCTTCATAGCAGCGTTGATGCCTTCAACTGTTACGTCTGAACCCTTAACAACAGCTGTAAGGATTGTTGTTGAACCTGTTGGAACAGGAACACGCTGTGCAGAACCGATGAGCTTACCGTTGAGCTCAGGAATTACAAGACCGATAGCCTTTGCAGCACCTGTTGAGTTAGGAACGATGTTAGCAGCACCTGCTCTTGCTCTTCTCTTGTCGCCCTTTCTGTGAGGACCGTCAAGAATCATCTGGTCGCCTGTGTAAGCGTGGATTGTTGACATGATACCACTCTGGATTTCTGCATACTTGTTAAGTGTGTCAGCCATAGGAGCGAGGCAGTTTGTTGTACATGAAGCAGCTGAAATGATTGTATCGTCAGCTGTAAGAGTCTTTTCGTTTACGCTGTAAACGATTGTCTTAAGGTCGTTGCCTGCAGGAGCAGAAATAACAACCTTCTTAGCGCCGGCATCAATGTGAGCCTGGCTCTTAGCCTTTGATGTATAGAAACCTGTGCACTCGAGAACTACATCAACGCCGAGTTCGCCCCAAGGAAGCTCAGCAGCGTTTGGCTTAGCGTAGATTGTGATCTCTTTGCCGTCAACGATGATTGAGCCTTCGCCAGCTTCTACTGTGTGAAGGTTTTCACCGATCTTACCGCAGTAGCCGCCCTGTGCTGTATCGTACTTAAGAAGGTTTGCGAGCATAGCAGGATCTGTAAGATCGTTGATAGCTACTACTTCGTAACCCTCAGCACCGAACATCTGTCTGAAAGCAAGACGACCGATACGGCCGAAACCGTTAATTGCAACTTTTACTGACATAAAAAAATTCCTCCTAAAATTCTAAGGTGCTTCTATTATATTACATTTTTTTCATTTCTTCAATAGCTTGACAAAAATTTAACGAAAAATTTTTGACTTTTTTACAAATACGGTAAAAAACACGGTCACATCTTGCTTTTTTAAGGCAGATTTGAGCTGTAACCGTCAAAAAACTGTAATCTTTTTTATTTCTGTAATTAATTATCTGCAAAATCCCCGTGCTTATTCTTGACAATTTGGTGATTATATTATAAAATTGTATCATCCGCTAATGTGGATTTTGGCAAAAGTACAGTTTTTGACTTTTGCGACTTTTTTAATCAGACTCTTTAAAAGAGCCGTTATATATAGATATTTTTTATAATTTTTATGGCGTTTCGCCTTTTGAAACGCTCTGTGCAACCCGTATGGTGTTTTGCGGTTGCGTATATAAATATGTATTAAAAAATATTTACAGGTAAAAATGAAAATTGAATATCTTTTTAACGGCACCTTTAAAGTCTAATTGATTGGGAACTGTGAAATATTTGAAAAAATCAAACTAAGGAGGTGTCCAAATTGCCATTGTGGATAAGTATTATCTGCATTGTTGCCGCAGTTATTATCGGCGCAGGTGCAGGTATTTTCCTTGGAATTGCCATCCGCAAAAACACAGCCGAGAAAGAAATCGGAAGTGCTGAGGAAGAGGCAAAGAAGATTGTGGCTGACGCAATTAAAGCAGCCGAGGCAAGGAAAAAAGAAGTAGTCCTTGAAGGTAAAGACGAGGTTCATCGTTTCAGAAACGAGAGCGAGAAAGAAATTTCCGATCGACGCAAGGAAGTTCAGCGTCAGGAGAGAAGAATCCAGCAGAAGGAAGAATCTCTTGATAAAAAGCTCGACAATACTGAACGCAAAGAAGAAAAGGTCAACAAAAAACTTCGTGAGGCAGATGCGAAACTCGAAGAAATCGAAACCTTGAAGAAGAGCCAGTTTGAAATGCTTGAGAAAATTTCGGGCTACACGGCAGAACAGGCTAAAAGCTATTTGCTTTCACAGCTTGAAAATGAGCTTGCTCACGAGAAGTCGGTCAAGATTATGGAATACACCGAACAGCTCAAAGAGGAAGCAGACGACAAGGCAAGAAACATTATTTCGCTTGCAATTCAGCGACTCGCCGCTGAGCAGGTTTCAGAGGCAACAATTTCTGTTGTTCCTCTGCCGAATGATGAGATGAAGGGCAGAATCATCGGTCGAGAAGGTCGTAACATCAGAGCTATCGAAACTCTGACAGGCGTTGACCTTATTATTGATGACACACCCGAGGCTATCACGCTCTCATGCTTTGAACCTGTTAGGAGAGAGATTGCAAGAATTGCACTTGAAAAGCTTATTGCAGACGGCAGAATCCATCCCGCAAGAATTGAGGAGATGGTTGAAAAGGCAAGACGAGAGGTTGAGGCTGAAATCAAGCGTACAGGTGAGAGAGCCGTGCTTGACGCAGGTGTACACAATGTTCACCCCGAAATTGTTAAACTTCTCGGCAGACTTCGTTACCGTACCAGCTACGGTCAGAATGTTCTTGATCACTCTCTTGAAGTTTCATACCTTGCAGGTATGATGGCAAGCGAGCTTGGTCTTGATCCTACAATCGCCAAGCGTGCAGGTCTTTTGCACGATATCGGTAAATCCATTGACCATGAGGTTGAGGGAACACATATTCAGATTGGTGTCGATCTTGCCAAAAAGTATAAGGAAAGCGACGCTGTTATTCACGCTATTCACGCTCACCACGGTGATGTTGAGGCGAGAACAATTGTTGCCTGTCTTGTACAGGCGGCAGATGCTATTTCAGCCGCAAGACCGGGTGCAAGAAGAGAAAATGTTGAAAACTACATTAAGCGACTCCAGAAGCTTGAAGAGGTTGCGTCTTCTTTTGACGGTGTTGAGCGTACCTTTGCAATTCAGGCAGGCCGTGAGGTTAGAGTTATGGTTAAGCCTGAGATTGTCAATGATGAGCGTATGATTCCGCTTGCAAGAGATATCTGTAAAAAAATCGAAGAAGAGCTTGAATATCCCGGACAGATTAAGGTTAATATTATCCGTGAAAGCAGAGCGTCCGATTTTGCAAAATAAAATATCTTGATTTTAACTACGGTTGACAGGGCTATGTTGACCGTAGTTTTTTGTTTTACTTTTTATTGAAAGGAATTTGAAAATGGCATCAAGTAAAGAATATTTGGATTTTATCATTGGACAGCTGTCTGAGCTTGAGGGTATAACATACCGCAAAATGATGGGCGAGTACATTATTTATTTTCGTGGTAAAATTGTCGGCGGAATATATGATGACAGACTGCTTGTAAAACCTGTTAAATCGGCAGTGGATTTTATGCCGAATGCGGTGTACGAACTTCCGTATGAGGGCGCAAAAGAAATGCTTTTGGTAGCCGAGGTTGACGACAGGAATTTTTTGACAGGATTATTCAATGCAATGAATGATGAATTGCCTGCACCGAAAAAGAAGAAATAATTTGCAAGAAAATTAAACAAACTTGCAAAATTGAAATTTGTGCTGTAGCTTAGGCTTTTGACCTGCTAATGTAAACTGCAATTTAAAAAATAGCAAAAAACTTTAAAAAATATTCAAAAAAGTATTGACAATCGGCTTTCAAGGCTTTATAATTCAAGACAGTAAGGCGAAAATCTTACGAAGTTTTCGGAAAACTGAATATAAAAAGGACAAGGAAGTTCACTTTGGTTTCTTCTGATTTTGCAACAAAGTTTTTAAAACTTGCAAAATCGGATAAAAACATTGTGAGCTTTATTTTTTTGCTTCGGCAAAAACGGTTTATGTGGAGGTTTTAAAAATGGATTCAGGAAATATAGGCTTTGTGTTGCTTTGTGCGGCTTTCGTATTTGTAATGACTCCGGGTCTTGCAATGTTCTACGGCGGTCTTGTACGAAAGAAAAATGTTGTAAATACAATGATGACATCAATTTTTATTATCGGTGTCGGAATTGTTATGTGGGTGCTTTTCGGTTATTCGCTTTCGTTTGCTCCTTCGGGAAATGCTTTTATCGGTGATTTCCGTTGGCTCGGTCTTGAGGGTGTTTCACTCACGGAGGGCTACACGGATGGTGCGTCAATTCCGAATATGGTATTCTCAGCGTTCCAGATGATGTTTGCCGTAATCACTCCTGCTCTTATTACGGGTGCGGTTGCAGGCAGAATGAAGTTTAAGTCAATTTTCGTTTTCACAATTTTCTGGTCGCTTATCGTTTATTATCCGCTCGCTCACATGGTGTGGGGACAGGGAGGACTTTTAGGTGCAGACGGTATCGGCGCTCTCGACTTTGCAGGCGGCGATGTTGTACATATCAGTTCGGGTGTTTCGGCACTTGTACTTTGCATACTCCTCGGCAAGCGTCACGATTATGAACATTCAATTTACAGAATTCACAATATCCCGACAGTTGTACTCGGTGCGTCGCTCCTTATGTTCGGTTGGTTTGGCTTCAATGCGGGTTCTGCACTTGCCGCCGACGGCCTTGCGGCTCACGCATTTATGACAACGGGTGTTTCAGCCGCAGCCGCAATGCTCTCGTGGATGCTCTGCGATGTTATCAAGAACAAAAAGCCTACGCTTATCGGTGCAAGCACGGGTATGGTTGCAGGTCTTGTAGGTATCACGCCCGGTGCCGGCTTTGTTCCGATGTGGGCGGCAGTTATTATCGGTTTGACAACAAGCCCCGTTTGCTATATTATGATTTCATACGGCAAGAAAAAATTCGGCTTTGACGATGCGCTTGACGCATTCAGCTGTCACGGTACAGGCGGTATCTGGGGCGGACTTCTCACAGGTGTGTTCTCATGCACGGCAATCAACAGCAGTGCAGGTAACGGTCTTGTGTACGGTGAGTTTGCACAGTTCGGTGCTCAGGCGGCAGGTATCGGCATCACAATTGTAATTGCGGTTGTCGGAACACTCATCTGCTACGGCATCACAAGACTTCTTACAGGCAAAATCAGGGTTGACCTCAGAGATGAGCTTATGGGACTTGATGTTTCACAGCACGGTGAATCTGCTTATCCGTCATTTAATGGTCTTGACAACTAACGGAGGTTTTAAAGTATGGAAAACAATAACGATATTCAGCTTATAAAAATAGAGGCCGTTGTTCGTGAAGAAATGTTTGTAGATGTCAAAAAGGCTCTCACGGATATCGGCGTAAACGGAATTACAGCGTATCAGGTTGTAGGCTGCGGAATTCAGCGAGGTATGTCGGAGTATGTAAGAGGACAGAAGGTTGATGTTCAGGTTTTGCCGAAAATCAAGTTTGAAATTGTTGTTTCTTCCGAAGAATGGGAGAGAAAAACAATTGAGGCAATCAGAAAAACAGCCTTTACGGGCAACCCGGGTGACGGTAAAATATTTACCTACTATCTTAAACAGGCGGTTAAAATCCGTACAGGAGAAACTGGCTACGATGCAATTCAAACTCCTAACTTTGATGACTGATATTTTCCTGTTTTCCTATATCAAAAAAGTGCGTACCGAATTTCGGTACGCACTTTTTGCTTGTAAAATTGTTTATCTTCTTATTGTAATATCTTCCGGGCTGACAGTATTGTCACGAAGTATGTTGTAATAATCGGGATTTGAATGCTTTATGCTTATCGGCTTTAGCTCGGGAGTTGCAAAACAGTGTGTTGTTCTGCCTGTTGCAGAAAGTTCTCCGTTTTTATTGTTGAAGATTTTATAGTCAAAAATCATTCTTGAACCCGTAAAAAATACAAGGCTTACTTCAACGGAATACTCATCGCCGAATTTAAGCGGCTTTTTGTAACGGGCATATGCGTCAACATTTGGAATATATAATCCTTTTGATTGCATTTCGGCAACATCACAACCGATGTCGTGCATATACTGAATTCTTGCATCTTCAAAATATCTGATAAAATTTGAGTGATGAACAATGTTCATACAGTCTGTTTCATAGTATGAAACCTTTGCTTTGTATAATTTCTCGGTCATATTTTCTCCTTTACATATATTCGGAAAATCCGTAATTATTTTTTAAGCAACAAACCGTTTTTAAGGTCCTCTGCTGCCTGTTTTTTTATTACAAAATGCTGTTTCTTGCCTGTAGCGGTTTGCGGAAGATCGTTGACAAAACGGTAGTATCTCGGAGCCTGATATTTTGAAATATTCGGTGAGCTGTCGCAGAAATTGATAAGCTCGGCAACCGTAAGACTTTCGTCGGCCTTGATTACATATGCCGCAACGCACTCGCCTCTTGTTGAATCGGGAACACCTGTTACGATACATTCCTGAACCTTCGGGTGTGAGTTGAGAATTTCCTCAATTCTTGCAGGATAAATATTTTCGCCCTTGCTGATAATCATATCATCTTTTCTGCCTGCAACTGTAACAAACTGCTCGCTGTTCCAAGTGCCGATGTCGCCTGTGTACATCCAACCCTTGTAGAACTTGTCTTTTGTAGCCTTTTCGTTATTTACATAGCAGTAGGTAGTTTTGTTCGGACATTTGATGATGATTTCTCCCTCTGTTTTGTTATCGCAGGGGACTGTGTCATCGGGCTCTGCTTTTCTGTCGTCATAAACATTTACAAGTCTTACCTCATCATCTGTGCATGATCTGCCTGCCGAACCTGCCATTTCAGGAAGGTCATACGGACGAAGAAATGTATTCCAGAAAGATTCCGTTGTGCCGTAGCCGTTAAAAATGTTGGGGGAGAGAAGTTTCTGATAGCGAATGCAAGCGGCTTTTTCAAGCGGACTGCCCATGGTAATAATGCCCTTGAGCGAAGAAAGGTTTTTCTGATGCTTTTCCTGACGGTTTGCAAGCATCTCAAGAGTTGACGGAACACCTGTGATGAATGTAATGCCGTATTTTTCGATAAAGTCCATGCAGCTTCTCGGGTTGAATGTTCTCATAATCACAAGACACGCACCTGCATAAAGGGTAGGTGTGGGACCGCCCGAATGAATACCGCCACGGTGAAACCACGGCGTCATATTCATCGTAATGTCAACTGGTGAAAGCGGAAAGTGCATAATTACATCGTGAGCCGAAAGAACTTCGTTGATTGCGTTAAGCGGAACGCCCTTTGGAGTGCCTGTTGTACCCGAGGTCTGAAGTCTTAAAACCTCGTCATAAATATGCGGTTCAAAGTCAACAGGCGGGTCAAGCTCGCTCTGATTTTTAACATATTCATCGTAAAGGATATGTCCCTCGGGAGCTGTAAATTCTTTTTTAGAATTATTAACGGCAATTACAATCTCGGGCTTGTGACTGCAAAGCTCTATCGCCTTAACAGCGGTGTTGACAACCTCGGAGTCATAAATATAAACCCTCGGCTTGTTGTGAGCCATAATCTCGGCGGTCTCGCCGGGAGAGAGGTTGAAGTTCGCCGGATTGATGATCGCGCCGATCTTCTGGGTGGCGATGTAGGCAAAGAGAAACTCCGGGGAGTTGAA
>CACXYD010000017.1 GCA_902771755.1 uncultured Ruminococcus sp.
CAATGCACAGAATGATGTAGATAACCCTTCAAAAAACATCATTCCCGTATGCTTTGTCGATGATGATTTAAGAAAACAAAATCAGAAAATTGAGGGCATTCCCGTTGTGGGAACTTGTCCCGAAATCGTTAAGATATGTGATGAATACCGCATTGACAGTATCATCGTTGCACTTCCGTCATGTGAGGAAGATGAAAAAAGAAAGATTCTTGACTACTGCTCCGCAACAGAGTGTAAAATCAAGATTATTCCTTATCTCGGCGAGCTTTTGTTTGATGACAAGCACACTCAGCTTATTTCACAGGCAAAGGAAATCAAGATTGAGGACCTTCTCGGCAGAAAACCCATTGAGTTTGACCGAAAGGAAATTCATGACCTTATCAACGGCAAGGTTTGTCTTGTTACAGGCGGCGGCGGTTCAATCGGCAGTGAGCTTGTAAGACAGATTGCAAAGAATGATCCCAAGCAGATTATCATCGTTGATATCTACGAAAACAACGCATATGATATTCAGCAGGAGCTTGTGCTTGAATACGGCACAAAGCTTAACCTTGTAACGCTTATTTCATCGGTTCGTGATTACGACAAAATGGAGCTTATCTTCAAGACATATCGCCCCGAACTCGTATTCCACGCTGCCGCTCACAAGCATGTTCCGCTTATGGAAACCGTTCCCGAGGAGGCTGTAAAGAACAACATCTTCGGCACATTCAATGTTGCAACCCTTGCCGAAAAGTACAAGGCAAAGAAGTTTGTTATGATTTCAACCGATAAGGCTGTTAATCCGACAAATGTTATGGGCGCAACAAAGCGTGCGTGTGAAATGATTATTCAGTACAAGGCACAGCACAGCACCGATACCGAATTTGTAACAACAAGATTCGGCAATGTTCTCGGCTCAAACGGCTCGGTTATTCCGCTGTTCCGCCGTCAGATTGAGAGCGGTGCTCCCGTTACTGTAACACATCCCGATATTATCAGATATTTCATGACTATTCCCGAGGCTGTTTCACTTGTTCTTGAGGCAGGTGCAATGGCAAAGGGCGGTGAGATTTTCGTTCTTGATATGGGTGCTCCCGTCAAGATTACAACTCTTGCCGAGAACCTTATCAGAATGTACGGCAAAGTTCCGTACAAAGATGTTCCGATTATCTTCACAGGACTTCGTCCGGGCGAAAAGCTTTTTGAGGAACTTCTCATGGACGAAGAAGGTCTTGAGTCAACACAGAACAAGAAAATTTTCATAGGAAATCAAATTAAAATAGACGAAACAGATATGCTGTCAAAGCTTGAGGTTCTCAAAAAGACCGCAGAAAGCAATGACAGCGAAAAGACAGTTGAACTTTTGGCAGAACTTGTACCTACTTTTTGCCACAAGGTCAACGATTAACCGAAAAGGAGAAAATTTATGTGCGGTATTGTAGGTTATGTAGGACCTAAAGATTGCAGTGAGGTGCTTGTAAGTGCTCTCACAAAGCTTGAATACAGAGGCTATGACTCGGCAGGCATTGCGGTTTTTGACAACGGAGAAATCAAGACCGTAAAGACCAAGGGCAAACTTCAGGACTTAAAAGATAAGCTTGCAGAGGTCGGCACCCCAAAAGGTCATGTTGGCATAGGTCACACCCGTTGGGCAACTCACGGTGAACCGTCTGATGTAAACTCTCACCCACACAGCGGTGCAAGAGTTACAATAGTTCACAACGGTATTATTGAAAACTATATGGAGCTTAAAGACTTCCTCATCTCAAAGGGAAGAACTTTCTTAAGCGACACAGACACAGAGGTTGTCGCTCAGCTCCTCGACTATAAATACAACGGAAATCCGCTTGAAACAATCGACAGCGTAATGGCAGAACTCAAGGGTTCGTTTGCACTCGGAATTATGTTCAAGGATTTCCCGGACAGAGTTTTTGCGGTTCGCCGTGAAAGTCCTCTTATCGTAGGTGTTGCAGAGGGCGAGTGTTTTATTGCATCCGATGTTCCTGCAATTCTTCAGTACACAAGGGATTATTATCTTCTTGACCACGATGAAATCGTAACACTTTCACCGGACGGTGTTTCATTCGTTGACGAACACCTTGATCCGATTGAAAAGGAACTCCAGACAGCCGATTGGGATATGGAGGCTGCCGAAAAGGGCGGTTATCCGCACTTTATGATTAAGGAAATCAACGAACAGCCCGAGGCTATCAGAACAACAATTATGCCGAGAATCAAAGAGGGACTTCCGTTCCTTGAGGAGTGCGGCATTACAACAGATACAATCAAGGATTTTAAGAATATCACAATCGTTGCCTGCGGTACTGCAATGCACGCAGGTATGGTCGGCAAGTATGTTATTGAGGATCTCGCAAGAGTTCCCGTAAATGTTGACATTGCGTCCGAGTTCCGTTACAGAAATCCGATTGTCGGCGAGGGTGACCTCGTAATCATTATTTCACAGTCGGGCGAAACAGCTGACAGTCTTGCCGCAATGCGTCTTGCAAAGCAGAAGGGTGCAAAAACTCTTGCAATCGTAAACGCAAAGGGCAGTTCAATTGCCCGTGAGGCAGATATGCTCATCTACACACTCGCAGGTCCCGAGATTTCCGTTCCGTCGACAAAGGCATACATCACACAGCTTTCTGTTATGTACCTCTTTGCCTTTGAGCTTGCTCTTGCAAAGGAAACAATCAGCACAGCCGAGTGCAAGCGACTTGTTTCGGCTCTTACAAAAATGCCCGAGGCAGTTCAGTATGTTATCGACAACTGCGAGGATACCTGCAAGTTCGTTGCTACAAAGCTTGTTGCAACCGACAGCTTGCTTTACATAGGCAGAGGTCTTGACTATGCCCTTTCAATGGAGGGTTCACTCAAGCTTAAAGAGGTTTCGTACATTCACTCCGAAAGCTATGCCGCAGGCGAGTTAAAGCACGGCACAATTTCGCTTATTGACGAAGATGTTCCCGTTATCGCCGTTGCAACTCAGACAGATATTATCCCTAAGACAATCAGCAATGTTGTTGAGGTTAAGTCGAGAGGCGCAAAGGTTATTCTTGTTTGCACAGACGCTTGTGCAAGAGAACTCAAGGACGGTGTTGCGGATTATGTTATCGAAATTCCGCACACAGACGAGCTTCTTATGCCGATTACAGCAGTAGTTCCGCTCCAGATTCTTGCTTATTACACATCAATCAACAGAGGCATTGATCCCGATAAGCCAAAGAACCTTGCAAAGTCGGTAACTGTGGAATAAAACGGCGGTCTTGATTTTAATTGAAAATGTAAAATTGAAAATGTAAAATTATGGTCGGGAAGACAGTTTGCAAAATGCAAATCCCTGTCGCCCGACCATTTTTTATTTATATGAAAGTATATGCTTAATGTAGGGGCGCTCATTGGGCGCCCGCCTTGATGAATATTTAGGTTTATCATATATTTTTGATGTGATTAAAACTATATGTTCAAATTTGCACGCATTGCGTGCAATCCGTATGTGTTGCATACGGGCGGGCGAACGAGGTTCGCCCCTACAAAATAACGGTGACTTTGGTTCATTTATATAGTTTATTTTCATCATAAATTTTCTGCAATTACTTGCGGGCGTCCGATGAACGCCCCTACATAACTTACTCTTGTTTTCAAATTTAAACGGTAAAAACCTTGTATTTTTTTGACAGATTATGTATAATTAATTAGATATACATTCTAAAAAGCAGTATTGATGAATCTAATTTAGTTTCGGGGGAATATACGGACATGATGAAAACTGTTTTTAAAAGAGCTGTAACGCTTGCAATTTGTGCCGTAACGGTATTTTGCGGTATTTTTGCCTGTTCAGGCGCAACAAAAGATTACGAGATTCCGCAGATTGACGATATGACGCTTTCAATGCCTGACGGTATGAGCGCTGTTACAAGGGACAGTAAAAGTACAGACAAATATTTTTCCGTTTTCGGTCTTGATTATGACACAACAATGAAAACCTTTCAGAACGGAAACATCTACCTTCAGGGTATGGATAATATGTCATCGGTTATTCTGACAGTGACAATGACAAAAAATGAAAGCAGCGAGAATGTCGGCAACTATGCACAGCTTTCTTCAAGCGAACTCACAAACATCCGCAACAATTTTCTTAATTCCGAGGAGTATCAGAGCTGTACTCCCGACCAAAAAGAAAAAATTGTGTGGCTTGTGTTTGACGCAACCGCTAAGAGCAGTAAGGGCGATATGAAAACCTTTGTTGCCAACACGGTTTATGACGGCATGAACATCAACATCACAATGCAGAGAACAGAGGGCGATGTTACAACCGTTGACTATGATACTTTCTCAAAAATTGTATCTTCGGTAAAATTCAGCGAACTGCCGTTTTCAAAGGGAATTATCCCGTACATAATCATCGGCGGCGGTGTCGTTATTCTCATTCTGATTGTTCTCATCATCATTTTTGCCGTGAGAATCAGAAAGCATAAAAAGGCTAAGAAGAATAACGCTATTCTTGAGGAACTGGCAACCAAGTATAAGCTTGGCGAAAAAGATACGGACTATGACATCGACAATTTTGACGATGCTCCCGAAAAGCCTAAGAAATCCGAAAAGCCTGAAAAACGCTCAAAGAAAAATCAGAGATACGCAGAAGAAGTTGAAGAAGAACCTGCTCCTCAGGGCAGAAGATATGCTCCCGAGCCGATAATTGAAAATATGGAAGAACCCGAAGAAATTACAAGCGAATATTCAAACTTTGGTTATGACACAGATGATGCCAAGGAAAAAGAAATTGACGAGATAATCAACTCCGCAAAGGCTTACAAGAGTGAGCTTGAGCGTGAGGCATACAAGAATAACTACGGTTATGAGGAAAACAGCACGGAGGACGAAAAAAAAAAGGAGCCTACCGCAGCAGACACCTCAGAGATTAAAACCGAAAAAGTCAATGAAATCGAACAGGACAACGCAGAAACACCTGAGGAATACGAGGATATAAGTTCTTCGTCAACTCCGACACTCGTTATCCCCGAACCCGAACACGACCTCTTTGAAACAAGCGAACCCGATGATATCGACCGTGAGGACGATGCAGATGTTGAAGAAACCGAGGAGGTTGCAGAACAAAAGCATCCGCTTGAGAAAAAGGTTGACGAGTACGCAAACATTATTTTCGGCAGTGACGATCCCGAGGAGGAAACCGAGGAAGAAGTCGATGATGAGGAACTCGTAAGGGCAAAGGCTAAGAAAAACAAGTTTGACAGCGGTTATGACTTCTTTGAAGAAGCTCCCAAAAAGTCAATGGGAGTTATCAAAAGCTCAGACCTCAGAGATGCCGAGGACTTTGATGTTATCGGCGAGGTTGAGAAGAAAGCCGAAACCGTAAAGAAAAAGGCTCTTGAAGAGGAGCAGAATAAAGAAAACGAGGGTGAACCGACCGATAAAAAGTCAACAGGAGAGGTTCTTGCGAATGTAGGCGAAAATGTCGGCAACGCTCTCAAAGGCTTTGCAGGCGGAGTCAAGAATTTTGGAATTCATTGCGGATACTTCTGCAAGAATGTTTCAAGAATGATAAAGCGTAAGCGTGCAATTGCCAAACGCAAAAAGGCAGAGGAAGAGAGAAGAGAGAGAGAAAGACAAAAGGCAGAGCGTGCAAGAATGCGTGCCGAAAGAGGCGAGAGTGACGGACTTGTTCAGGTTCACAGCAGAACCGACCGCCGTCCACAGCAGAACCGCCGCCCTGTAAACAGAAACAAGAGAAGATAATTCTATTCTTAACGGAGGAAAAACATGGAAATGCTAATTAAAAACGCAGTGGTTGTTTCCCCTGCCGACAATCTTAACGAAAAAACAGATATTCTCATCAAAGACGGTGTGATTGCCAAAATCGGCAGCGGCATCACATCGGACGGTGAGATTATTGACGCAGACGGTCTTTGTGCCGTTCCGGGTTTTGTTGATATGCATGTGCATCTTCGTGATCCCGGTCAGACTCACAAAGAGGATATCATTACGGGTTGCAAGGCGGCTGCCGCAGGCGGTGTTACGAGTCTGCTTGCAATGCCGAACACCAACCCCACAACCGACAGTCCCGAGGTTGTAAAGTATATTCTTGACAAGGCTAAAAATGCCGACAGCCGTGTTTATGTTGCGGCAAGCGTTACAAAGGGACTCAAAAGTGAAGAACCCACAGATATTGATGCCGTAAAAAACGCAGGTGCAATCGCACTTACCGATGACGGCAGACCTGTTGAAAACACAAAGTATTTGAGCGATGCAATGAAAAAAGCTCCAAAGCTCGGCATGACAATTGTCGCACATTGCGAGGATTTGTTCCTTGCCGACGGCGGTAAAATCAACGAGGGCGAAGTTTCGGAAAAACTCGGTGTCAAGGGAATCCCCGTCGGTGCTGAGGACTGTGGAACTGCAAGAGAAATTGCACTTGCCGCCGCTCTTGACGAGCCTATTCACATCTGTCATGTCAGCACAAGAACAAGCGTTGCACTTATCCGTGATGCCAAAAAGAGAGGTGTTAAGGTGACAGCCGAAACCGCTCCTCATTATGTTTCGCTCACGGACAGAGAGCTTTTAAGAGGTGACGCTGATTACAGAATGAATCCGCCTCTCAGAACTCAGGCTGATGTTGACGAGATTATCAACGGACTTTGTGACGGCACGCTTGACGCCATTGCAACCGACCACGCACCGCATACCCCCGAGGAAAAGGCTGATTTTGTAAAAGCCCCCAACGGTTCAATCGGCATGGAAACCTCGTTTGCGGTCTGCAACACATACCTTGTTAAAACAGGCAAAATGACGCTTTCACAGCTTGTTGAGAAGATGAGCGTTAATCCCGCAAAGATTTTGAAAATCAACGCAGGCACACTTTCAGTCGGTGCAAATGCCGATGTTGTTCTTATAAATCCCGATGAAGAATGGACAGTTGATGTCGATAAGCTTCACGGCAAAAGCAAAAACACTCCGTTCAAAGGCAGAACCCTCACAGGCAAGGTTAAAAAGACAATCCTTGGCGGTAAAATTGTTTTTTCAGATTAAATTTTATGTGCGAATAATGTAGCGGCGTTCAGTGAACGCCAATCGTATCGTGTGTAAACACGATACGAACGGTAATTTTGTACAGACTTTTTCGAGCAAATAAAACCCGTAGGGGCGGATATCATCCGCCCACAAGTAATAGTGCAAAATTGTTGTTAAAACAAATCATATAAATGAAATAAAGATAATGATATACTGTAGCGGCGAACCGTGTTCGCCAATCGTTTTGGTTGCAAAACCAAAACGAATAATTGCTATTTGTTTGTTCATTAAAATATGTTGTTTTGTTTTAAAAATACAAATGTTTTATTTCAACGGGATATGATTTTAAAACAACATTGCATTTGTTCAATTCGTGTTTACACACGAATTGATTGGCGAACACGGTTCGCCGCTACAAATGAATACGCAACATTGACGATATCAAATAGTTTTTCACAAACATAAATTCACATCAAGCGGGCGGATGATATCCGCCCCTACAAAATAAATTTAATATAATCTTTAACATAAAGGAGTAAAATTATGGCACAGAAAGGCGACCTCTTGTCGGTAAGACAGGATATCAGAGTAGTAGATGCAACAATCCGTGACGGCGGTCTTTGCAACGATTTCAGATTTGACGACAAATTTGTCAAGGATCTTTACAATGCAAATGTCAAAGCCGGTGTTGATTATATGGAATTCGGCTACAAGGCATCAAAGGAAATCTTTAACGAAGAAGATTTCGGCAAGTGGAAGTTCTGTAACGATGCAGATATCAGAAAAATTGTAGGCGACAACAAAACAGGTCTTAAAGTTGCTGTTATGGCTGATGTCGGCAGAACAGATTTTAAGAAAGATATTATCGCAAAAAAGGACAGCCCGATTGACCTCATCAGAATTGCAACATACATCAACGCAATTCCTGCGGCTGTTGAAATGATTGAAGATGCCGCTAAGAAGGGCTACGAAACAACAATCAATATCATGGCTGTTTCAAAGGCAAGAACAGAAGATATTACAGCCGCTCTTGAAACTCTCGGCAAAACTCCCGTAAACGCTTTCTACATTGTTGACAGCTACGGCGCACTCTATCCCGAAGAATCAAGACGACTTGCAGACCTTTACTGTTCAATTGCCGACAAGTACGGCAAGTCAGTCGGCATTCACGCTCACAACAACCAGCAGCTTGCTTTCGCCAACACAATCGAGGCTATGACACAGGGTGTCAGCTACCTTGACGCAACCGTTGACGGCATGGGCAGAGGCGCAGGCAACTGTGCGCTTGAACTTCTTCTCGGTTTCCTCAAGAACCCGAAGTATCAGGTTGCTCCTATTCTCAAAATCATTGAGGAGTACACCCACAAGTTTAAGGCTGAGGGTGTTAAGTGGGGCTACGACATTCCGTACCTTCTCACAGGTCAGTACAACACACATCCCCGTCCTGCAATCCAGTTCGTAAAAGAGGACAGACAGGATTACTACAAGTTCTCAAATGAACTTTATGATATTATTAACAGCTAAGATTATGACAATGAAATCTGCGTTGCAGATGAAATCCGATTTTGTCGAACAAATAAAACCCGTAGGGGCGGATATTATCCGCCCGCAAGATGAATTTATTTGTTTTAATTGTAGTTTTTGATACGATTAAAATTGTGTATTGTCAGTAGGGGCGAACCGTGTTCGCCCGCATTGATGAAATAATTTGTTTTATACATATGTTTTGATTTAATAATAACTATGTATCAGACTTTGCACGCAATGCGTGCAAATCGTGTGCTATGCACACGAACGGGCGAACACGGTTCGCCCCTACAAAGTAACAACAACTTATATTTTACCTGATTCGGGCATTGAATTTGTTTTTTAATCAAACTATCTGCTCAAATTGGGAACGGTGGCTCACCGTGCGGGCGGATGATATCCGCCCCTACAAGTGAACAATAACATTGTAAAAGACGGATATTACAGTTGGGATATAAATTGTTTATCCAACCATAGAAACAAAAAATGAGGAGAATCACCATGGCATTTGACAGACTTATAGAAAACATTGTAAAAATGCAGAATCCTACGGTTGCAGGTCTTGATCCAAAGCTTGACTATGTTCCCGAATCAATCAAAACAAAATGCTTTGAAAAGTACGGCAAGACACTTGAGGGTGCGGCTGCTGCACTTTTTGAATTCAACAAGGCGCTTATTGACGCACTTTATGATATTGTTCCTGCCGTAAAGCCACAGGCTGCATATTATGAAATGTACGGCTGGCAGGGTGTTAAGGCTCTTTGCGACACAATCGCTTATGCAAAGTCAAAGGGTATGTTCGTTATCACAGACGGCAAGCGTAACGACATCGGCACTACTATGGAGGCATATGCTACAGCACACCTCGGTCATACAGATGTTGCGGGCGAGAGCATTGACGCATTCGGTGCAGACGCACTCACAGTAAACGGCTACCTCGGAACAGACGGTATCAAGCCGCTTGCAAAGATTTGCGACTCGGACGACAAGGGTATTTTTGTTCTTGTAAAAACCTCAAACCCAAGTTCGGGCGAACTTCAGGATATGAAGCTTGAAACAAACGAGAGCGTTTATGAGCATATGGGAAAGATGTGCGAAGGCTGGGGCGAAGAACTCATGGGTAAGCACGGCTATTCCGCAGTAGGTGCAGTTGTCGGTGCAACATATCCCGAACAGCTCGGTGAAATGAGAGCAAAACTTCCGCACACATTCTTCCTTGTTCCCGGTTACGGCGCTCAGGGCGGCGGTGCAAATGATGTTAAAAACGCATTTGACGAAAACGGTCTTGGCGCAATCATCAACTCAAGCCGTGGCATTATGTGCGCATGGAAAAAGCAGGGACTTACAGAAGAAGATTTCGCTGTTGCCGCTCGTAAAGAGGCAGAGCGCATGAGAGATGAAATCGTTGGCTGTATTGGCGAAATTAAGCTTGGCTGATTCATTTGCACAACAAAATCACGAAATTTTGCACTTTTTATGCTTTAATGCAATGAATTTATTGACTTTAGCGTGCTAAAGGTGTACAATCAAAGAGTATTTATTTTACAATTATTTTCAAATTTTCTTTAAAAAGGGAGATATCAGAAATGGCAAGAGTATATAATTTTTCAGCAGGTCCTTCAATGCTGCCTGAGTCTGTGCTTAAAAAAGCAGCAGCAGAAATGCTCGACTACGAGGGCAGTGGTCAGAGTGTTATGGAAATGTCACACCGCTCAAAAATTTACGGTACAATCATTGAGGGTGCCGAGGCTCTTTTGAGAGAGGTTATGAACATTCCTGACAACTACAAGGTTCTTTTCCTTCAGGGCGGTGCATCAACACAGTTTGCGGCTATCCCGATGAACCTTATGACAAAGAGCGGTAAGGCTGATTATGTTATCACAGGTCAGTGGGCTAAAAAGGCTCATGCAGAGGCTGCCCGTTACGGTCAGGCTAATGTTGTTGCCTCATCGGCTGACAAGACCTTCACATACATTCCAAAGCTTGATCCTTCAACATTCACAAAGGACGCTGACTATTTCTACATCTGCATGAACAACACTATTTACGGTACTGTTTATCACGAGCTTCCCGACACAGGCGATGTTCCGCTCGTTGCAGATATTTCTTCCTGTATTCTCTCAAGACCTATTGATGTTTCAAAGTTCGGCGTTCTCTATGCAGGCGCTCAGAAGAACATGGCTCCGGCAGGTCTTACGGTTGTTATCGTTCGTGAGGACCTCATCGGTCACGCTATGGATATTACTCCTACAATGCTCAACTGGAAAACTCACGCTGACAACGGTTCAATGTTCAACACACCGCCTTGCTACACAATCTACATTGCAAAGCTTGTTCTTGAGTGGATTAAGAACGAAGTTGGCGGTCTTGACAAGATGTATGAAATCAACAAGAAGAAGGCTGACCTTCTCTATGGTTTCCTCGATTCTTCAGAGCTTTTCAAGGGTACAGTAGTTCCCGAGGACCGTTCACTCATGAATGTTCCGTTCGTTACAGGTGACGCTGATCTTGACGCTAAGTTCGTTAAAGAGGCTACTGAAAACGGTCTTGTTAACATTAAGGGCCACCGTACTGTTGGCGGTATGAGAGCTTCAATCTACAACGCTATGCCTTATGAGGGCGTTGAAAAACTCGTTGAGTTTATGAAAAAGTTTGAGGCTGAAAACAAGTAATTATTGAATATTATGATATGACGGGCGAACGCTGTTCGCCTGTTATTGTAAATTCTTAAAATCGAAAAAATTAAAAAGGATTGATTTTGATGTATAACATTCTTACATTAAACAAAATCGCCGCTGTCGGCACAAGCCGTCTTGGCGATAACTATAAATACGGTGACGATGTTCAGAACCCTGACGCAGTTCTCGTAAGAAGTGCCGCAATGCACGACATGGAATTTGCTGACAACCTCCTTGCAATTGCAAGAGCAGGCGCAGGCACAAACAACATTCCAAAGGATAAGTGCAGTGAGCAGGGCATTGTTGTTTTCAACACTCCGGGTGCTAACGCAAACGCTGTTAAGGAGCTTGTTATCGCAGGACTTCTTCTTTCAAACCGTAAGATTATTGAGGGCTTTGAATGGGCAAAGACTCTCAAGGGCAACGGTGCGGCTGTCGGCAAGATGGTTGAAAAGGGCAAGAGCCAGTTCGTTGGTCCTGAAATCAAGGGCAAGACACTGGGTGTTATCGGTCTTGGTGCAATCGGTATTCTCGTTGCAAATGCCGCTGACGCTCTCGGTATGAATGTAATCGGCTTTGATCCGTTTATGTCTGTAGGCAACGCTCTCAAGCTTGCTCCTACAGTTAAGCTCCAGAAGAGTGCAGAAGATGTTATGGTAAATTGTGACTACCTCACAATCCATGTTCCGCTTACCGATGATACAAGAGATATGGTTGACGCTGATATGATTGCCAAGATGAAGGACGGCGTTCGTATTCTCAACTTCAGCCGTGACGGCCTTGTTAACTCAACAGCTGTTCTTGAGGCTGTTAAGAGCGGTAAGGTTGCAAAGTATGTTACAGACTTCGGTACAGACGATATTCTCGGTGAGGAGAATATTATCTGCCTCCCACACCTCGGCGCATCAACTCCCGAAAGTGAAGAAAACTGTGCTGTTATGGCTTGTGATCAGGTTAAGGAGTACCTCGAAAACGGTAACATCATCAATTCTGTAAACTATCCTGCAATTTCACTTGCAAGAACAAACGCAAGCGATACTCGTTTCTGCGTTGCTCACAAGAATGTTCCCGAACTTCTCAAGAAGGTTCTCACACAGATTAGCGGCAATGTTGAAAATATGCTTTCAAAGAGCCGTGGCGACTATGCTTACACAATCATTGATGTTGCAGGCGCAGGTGCAGATGACCTTGCAAAAATCGCAGCAGTTGACGGTGTAATCAGAGTTCGTGCAATCTGATTTCGGTTTTAAATTTAAAATTGAAAATTTAATTGTTGTAAAAAAATTATCCGAACATCAAAGCGATGTTCGGATTTTTTGCGTGTAACGGTATAAATTTATGTTGTGATACTGTAGGGGCGGTCATCGGCCGCCCGCAGGTAATGGCAGAAAATTTTAGTTATATATAATTTTATAAATGCCACAAACCCGTAGGGGCGGATATCATCCGCCAGCAGGTAACGGTACAAATTATATGTTAAAACATATTTTATAAATTTTGCAAAGTAACCGTTATAATGTAGGGGAGAACCGTGTTCTCCCGCCCGTGTGCAATGCACACGATTGAACGCTATGCGTTCAAATGTTATATGCAATTCTTTATCATTATATCAAAACATTTTTATTAAACATAAACATTCATCAAGCGGGCGGATAATATCCGCCCCTACGAAATTTTATGTTCACACATATGTATTTTGATATAAGAAAAAATGTGTATTCGTTATATCAATATCTTTGTGGCATTTATATGGTATGCAATAACACAAATTTTCTGCCACTACTTGCGGGCGCCCAATGAGCGCCCCTACTGAATTGCAATGTCACGCTCGGGCATAATATGTTTTTTACATCACAAACTGTCTGCACGAACGGGGTGCGGCGACTCGCCGACTAAATTGTATTTTTTCGCATTGACGATTACGAATGTTACGGAAATTGCAACGGCACAGAGTTCTGCAACGGGCAATGCCGCCCACACACCGTTAATGCCTATGAACATCGGCAAAATCAGCATTGCGGCACACTCGAAAACAAGTGTTCTTGCAACTGAAATCACGGCTGAAATCTTGCCGTTGTTGAGTGCGGTGAAAAGTCCTGATGCGAAAATATTTGTTCCGCACAACAGATAGTTCAATGCAAAAATTCTGAATCCGCCGAGTGCAATCTGCTGAAGTTCCTCGTCACCTGCCGAGAAAATTCTGACAAGCGGCCCTGCAAAAATTTCAGATGCCGCAATCATTGCAACCGAAATTATCAGCGTGATTTTTATGCATAATTTAAACAGCTTTTGCAGTTTTTCATGATTTTGTGCGCCGTAGTTAAAGCTGATAACGGGCGAAACTCCCGAAGTGAATCCGAATGAAACCGCAGTAAAAATAAAGTGAATGTAGAGAATTGCACTTATCGCCGCAACACCTTTTGCACCGGCAAAGTGCATCATCTGAATGTTGAACAGCGCTGTTGTTACGGCTGTTGAAAGGTTTGTTACAGCCTCGGACGAGCCGTTTGCCATGGCAAAGAGGATTTCTCTTACCTTGAATTCAGGCTTGCCAAAGTGCAGAGTCTGCTTTTTGTTGAAAAAGAGCAAGAGCGGAATTGCACCCACAGCCATGCCGATGATTGTGCCGAGTCCTGCACCGATTATTCCAAAATCCCAGACTGCCATAAAAAGAATGTCAAGTACAATGTTTGTACAACCCGAAAGTATTGAGAAAACAAGCATGATATGCGGTTTGTCGGCTGTTACAAGGTACGATTGATTGAGCATCTGCCAGCACATTACAAAGCCGTACGGAATCATAACGCTGCCGTAGTCAATGCAGTAGGGGAGAATTTTTTCGTTTGAACCGAACATCATATACATAGGTTCGGCAAAAATCGTGAACAGTACCGCAATAATAATTGAAATGACCGTTGCCGTGATTGCAACACCCGACATAAGTCGGTTTGCCTCCTCCTGTTTTCCTTCACCCATTTTCTTGGCGATTATCGCATTTGAGCCTGTTGAAAACATTAGGCCCACAGCCATAAATACGAGCGTGAACGGATATACAATGTTGATTGCCGACAATGCGTCACTTCCGACACAGTTTGCAACAACTATTCCGTCAACAACCGTGTAGAGCGACATAAAAACCATCATAAGAACGGTTGGCAGAGTAAATTTTAAAATCGTTCCTGCCTTGATAGGTTTTGCATAAATTGATGTTGCCATAAAATCTCCTTACCCTCAATTTTATATTTTCATAGACCATTCAGACGATTGTATCATAACTTTGTCGCAATTACAACCGATTTGTCTTTTTTTGTAAAATATGCTATTATATACAGACTTAAAAGCAGAAAAAGGGGCGGTTTTATGTTTAAGGGCGCAGTTTTTGATATGGACGGTCTTATGATTGACAGCGAAAGGCTTGTTTATTCAATCTGGCAGGAAATGCTTGATGAGGACGGCAAAGAGTTCAATCTCGACATTTTCAAGAAGTCAATCGGACTTCGCAGTGAGGATTCCTACGAATATTACAAGTCGGTTTACGGCGATGATTTTGACTATCCCGCTTACAAGGCGGAGTCGAGAATCCGCTATTTTAAGCGTATTGAAAAGAACGGTGTGCCTGTCAAAAAGGGCTTGTACAAAATTTTTGACTATTTAAAATCGGTCGGCTGTAAAATTTCGCTTGCAACTTCAACCTCGTCACAAACGGCGCTTGAAATTATGAAGAAAATCAATCTCTATGATAAATTTGACGCATTCGTGTGCGGTGATGATGTAAAAAACGGCAAACCCGATCCCGAGGTTTTTCTGATTGCCGCAAAGAAACTCGGGCTTGATCCGAAGGACTGCGTTGCGTTTGAGGACAGCATCAACGGCATAAAATCAGCACATGCCGCAGGCATGACCACGGTGATGGTTCCCGATTTGTTAGAGCCGACAGAGGAAATTAAACCGATGATAGATTTTTTGTGTACGGATTTGAGCAAGGCGATAGAGCAAATTGAAAATTGAAAATTATATGTTCGTTTGTAGGGGCGGTCATCGGCCGCCCGCCTTGATGAAATAATTTGTTTAAACACATATGATTTGATTTTATAAAAACGGTGTATCGTCTGTAGGGGCGGATATTATCCGCCCGCTTGATGAATTTTTATGTTTAAATTATATGTTTTTGATGTGACGGATGTTGTGTATAAACTGTAGCGGCGAACCTC
>CACXYD010000018.1 GCA_902771755.1 uncultured Ruminococcus sp.
GGATCAGAGCATTTACGATGCCGCCCTTGACCTTGGATGTAACCAATGGCAGGCATTTTACAAGGTAATTATTCACGAGCTTATGCCGGGAATTTTCTCGGGACTGCTCATGAGTTTTACATATTCTCTTGACGATTTCATCATCACATATTTCACAAGAGGTGCAAAGTTCCAGAACCTCTCAATTGAGATTTACTCGATGACTCACAGGAGAATTTCACCGAAAATCAACGCTCTTTCGGCACTTCTTTTCCTCGCTGTTCTCATTGTTATGGTTATTATTAATCTGCGTGACAGACACGAAGAAAAGATGCAGAAAAAGAGAACTTGATTTTAAAATTTTATTTAAGGGAGATTGAGAAATGAAAAGAATCATCAGCATTGTCCTTGCATCTGCAATGACGGCAACATGTGTGGCATGCCTTTCAGGCTGTGGCGGAAGCGCTTCGGCTGACTCAGCTGACGCAGGAGAAGTTAATGTTTACAACTGGGGCGAGTACATTTCAAACGGCGAAGACGACACACTCGACATTATCGAGGAGTTTGAAAAACGCACCAATATCAAGGTAAACTACACAACATATGAAACAAACGAAGAGCTTTACAATATGCTGAAAAACAGTAATGTAAGCTATGATGTTGTTATTCCGTCCGAATATATGATCAGCAGATTGATTGACGAGGATATGCTGTTGGAACTTGATTTTGAAAATATTCCGAACTATGACAATCTTATGGATCGTTTCAAAAAGCTTTCATGCGATCCCGAGGGTAAATACACCGTATGCTACAGCTGGGGCGTAACAGGCATGGTTTATGACAAAACAAAGGTCAAGACAAAGCCCGATTCATGGGACGCACTTTGGGACAAAGACCTTTCAGGTCAGATTCTTATGTTCAACAACAGCCGTGACGCAATGGCAATTGCAATGCAGCTTGAGGGCATTAATCCCGCTAACTGCACCAAGGAAGATGTTGACAAAGCCGCCGCTAAACTTAAAGAGCAGAAGCCTCTCCTAAAAAAATATGTAATGGATCAGGTATTCACCGAAATGGAAAACAGCCAGTCGGCAATTGCTCCGTACTACGCAGGCGACATTATGACAATGATTGATAACAACGAGGATCTTGACTACGCAATGCCAAAGGACGGTGCAAACCTTTTCTATGATGCAATGTGTATTCCAAAATGCAGTAAAAATAAGGAAAATGCAGAAAAGTTCATCAACTTTATGCAGGATCCCGAAATTGCCGCAGCAAACTTTGAATATCTTAACTATGCAACACCGAATCAGGTAGCATATGACGATTACATTGATGAAGATGCAAAGAACAATGAATTTATCTTCCCAAGTGATGAATATCTCGACAAGTGCTATGTATTTTCAAATGTTTCCGATGAGGTTTATTCCTATATGCAGGAACAGTTTGTAAAGATTCAGGCTGACTGATAAACAATAAAATTAATCCCGAACAAAGTTTTTAAAGGCTCTGTTCGGGATTTTTATTTTTGTAAGGTTTCTATTTATTCATCGTATCGTCTTTTTTTAAAAAATGCAAAGCACATTCCTGCCGCCGATGCGAGAACTGCGAGTATTGCAGAGGCAAGCTGTGGAGCGCCCGTTTTTACGCAACCCGTGTTGTCAATCACCTTTGTGTTTGTGATTGTACGGATTTCCTTGGTATCGTTACTTATTGCGGAAGTCGGATTCTGTGACGGCTGTGGAACTGACGAAACAGGTGCAGTCGGTTTCGGCTCATCATCTGTTGCAGGCTTTAACGGGGCAGTCGGTGCTGTTGACGACTCTGCCGTTGTGGGTTCAACAGTTGTCGGAACTTCCGTAGGCTCTGCTGTTGTCGGCTGAACTGTTGTCGGAACTTCCGTAGGTTCTGCTGTTGTCGGCTGAACTGTTGTGGGAACTTCTGTCGGCTCTGCCGTAGTCGGCTGAACTGTTGTGGGAACTTCCGTTGGCTCTGCTGTTGTCGGTTCAACAGTTGTCGGAACTTCCGTTGGCTCTGCTGTAGTCGGCTGAACTGTTGTTGGAACTTCCGTTGGCTCTGCTGTAGTCGGCTGAACTGTTGTTGGAACTTCTGTTGGCTTTGCTGTAGTCGGCTGAACTGTTGTTGGAACTTCGGTTGGTTTCTGTGTTGTGGGTTCGGCAGTTGTCGGAACTTCAAATGTCGGAAGGAGTGTTGAGAGGTCAACCGTCTGTTTTTCAATTCCGTCAGCTGTTGCGGTTATGCTGTAATCAAGTTTCTGTCCCTTTTTGGCAATGTCAAAAATCACATCCCACGAAAGCTGTTTTTCCTCACCGCTTTTCAGCGTTCCAACATCAATAGTTACGCTGTCGGCTGAATTTTTTAGATTGAGTCCGTCACAAAGGTTGAGAGTAACCTTGACATTTTTCAAATCTGTATCGCTTGGATTTTTAATGAATGCCATAACAGATGACGGATTGTAGCCTGTAAAATCATCGTTTACGGTTGCAACCTTTTCGCTTGTACCGCTGAAATCAAGTGTACCCGTGCTGGTCTGCAAACTGCCGAGACCATAGTACATCTTGTAAACCTTTGTTTCGCCTGCGGAAAGTGTTTTCACTTTCCATATTGAGTTTACTGAGCTGTCGCCGATGAGTGAATCTTCATCAATCCTGTTTTCGAGATATTCATTGTACTGATCTCTCCAATAGGAAAACTGAACATAATCGGGTTTGTTCTGGGATGTTTTGTCAAAACAGCCGTATGACACAACAGTCGGATTTGCAAGGTCATCAAATGCCTGATAGTAGGCGGGGATATTATCCCCGTTGTACTGCTTTTCGGTTGTGACAGCCCCTGTACCCGGAATTCTGAACGGTGCCTCGTCATTGTTGCCAAGCATTGTGTCAATCATAATTCTCATACCGAATTTTTTGGATGTATTGCTATTGTTCTTAACAGTATAAGAAATTTCTACAAGATCCTCCCTGTCGGTTGATGTGCTTTTTACAAACTTGTAGCTTTGAGCAATGGTGACATCGTTCTTGGTCATTGATGAATCAATGCTTTTTGTCACAAGATTTGTCTTCCAGTTTCTTGAACTGTACTCAAACTCTCTGCCGTCAAGAGAAATTGCTGTTACGCTTGTTGAATACTGATCGAATTTTTTTGGTTCAGGTCTTTCATACAAAAGCTTTTTGTTGTTATCGTTTGGATTGTCGGGATCTCCCCCGGTTGTCCACAGTCGGATAGCGCCTGTGCTGTTGTCACAGGCAATACGAAGATAGCCGTTCTGCATACCGCTGCTTGTTTTTTCAACATCATTTTCAGCCGCAAACGATGTTAAAACGGCTGAGCCTGCAAGCATTGTTGCAACTGCTGTTGCCGTCACTCTTTGGATGATTTTCTTCATTTGTTTTACTCCTTTAATGTATTTTTGTATTTTCAAATTCAAAGAAAATGTCGTTGTGTTCAAACAGTCTGTTTTTTGCACTGCCTTTTTATTTTATGTTCTCTTTGGAATATTATTCCGAATTTTCAAAAAGTTTCCGTGACAGGTTGTCATATCTGCCCTTGAACACCTCAAATACATAGAATTAATGGGAATTCAGACAATCTTACAAATAGATTTCAATTGTTCTGTTTTGATTGACAAATTAAGAAAAAGTAATATAATATATACTGTTAAAGAGTGCATAATACATTTTTCGATTTTTTACCTTGCAGGCAGGCGCCTGTGCATTACAAAAGAGATAGGATGGTATAATCATTGTTTACAATCTTAAAAGAACATCGTGGCTTTGGTAAGCAGATTTTGCTCCTTGCCAAAAACGAACTCATTAAAACCTACAAAGGTGCCGTAATCGGTCCTCTTTGGGCTGTTGTAAAACCTGCATTCACAATTTTTGTTTACTGGTTCGCTTTTTCCTGCGGTATCAAACAGCTTAAAACACTCCACCTTGACATTGGCGGAGCACAGCCGTTTTCCGTTGACTTCTTTACATTCATGTTCATCGGTATCATTCCGTGGTTCTTTATTCAGGACAGCATAACGCAGGGTGCAAAGGAACTGAGAATTAACCGACAATTCATTACAAAGGTTAAGTTCCCTGTTTCAACAATTCTTACTTACACAGAGGTTTCAAGACTTTTTGTCCACCTCATTCTCATGGTGTTTATGTACGCATATGTACTTATCGCAATCGGACCGAGCTGGTACAACCTGCAATTTTTCCTGTACTGTCCGCTGATGTTTATATTCTTTCTTGCGCTCACATGGTCAACAGCGCCGATGTCTGCGTTCAGTAAGGACTTTGAAAGCCTGATTGTTTCCATTATGTCGGGTATTTTCTGGTTATCGGGTATTATGTACAACTCCTACGGCTTTGATTCGCCGTTCCTCAACAAGCTTATGCTTATCAATCCGATTAACTTCTTTGTAAACGGCTACCGCAACTGTTTCCTCTACAACAGACCGTTCTATGCAAACAAAACAGAATGCCTTGTGTTTGCAATTGAATTCATTGCCGTTTTCGCTCTTGGTATTTTCAACTACAACAGACTCAGGAAAAAGCTTCCTGATGTACTTTAAGGAGGTAATATTATGGCTGAAACAAAAGTATCCGATCCGATTATTACCTTTAAAAATGTCAGCAAAACTTACACTCTCTACAAAGATGACAAGGCAAGATTCAAGGCTCTTTTCTTTAAGCCGAAGAATGCCAAAACAAACAAGGCTCTTAACAATGTTTCAATGGTAATCAACCGTGGTGAATCCGTTGGTATTGTCGGCGATAACGGTGCCGGCAAGTCAACCCTGCTCAAGATGATTACGGGTGTTGCATTCCCCGATGAGGGCGAAATCACCGTTGACGGCAAGGTTGCCGCATTGCTTGAACTTACAGCCGGCTTTTCCATGGAAATGACAGGCAGAGAGAATATTTACCTCAAGGGTTATGTTCTCGGTCTTGAGGACAGCTACATCAAGCAGATTGAAGAAAGAATTATCGACTTTGCAGAGCTTGGCGATTACATTGACCAGCCTGTAAGAACATACTCAAGCGGTATGAAAATGCGTCTTGGTTTTGCTATTAATGTCAACATTGAACCTGATGTTCTTGTTGTTGATGAGGCGCTCTCCGTTGGTGACGCAACATTTAAAAAGAAATGTAAAAACAAGATTAAAGAGATTATCGAAAGCGGTGTAACCGTACTTTATGTAAGCCACAATGCCGCATCGGTTAAAGAAATCTGCGACCGTTCAATCTTCCTTAAAAAAGGAACGGTTATGTTTGACGGCCCGACAGATGAAACCCTCAGAGTTTATGAGGAATCAAAAAAGAAGAAATAATTCCGTTTTGGAATAAAGCAAAAGCTCCACAATTGCGGAGCTTTTCTAATTTATCTGAGAGGTAAACTCATATGGACTGTACTGTAAAAGGCAATCTGCCCTCTGAAATTTTTGAGGACATTAAAATAATTGCAGACAACAGGATAAATTCTCAACAGTTGAAAAACAAGACTGTTTTCGTGTCGGACTGTCACGGACTTATTGCACATTACATTATTTGTGCATTGCTTGAGGGCAATGATTCTTACGGCAACAACACAAGGGTAATCACACTTGCAAAGAGCCGTGAAGATGCCGAAAAGCAGTTTGGCGGTCTTACTCTCCGCAAAGATTTTGTTGTTGAAATCGGGGATTCAAGAGCATTTTCCGAGATTGAAAGGGCCGACTTTGTAATATACTGCAACTACCCGTGTGAGGTTGCAGAGGAAGATTGCAGTAATCCCGAAATTGCGGATACAATCATTTCAGGCTTTGCAAATGTGCTTGAATATGCCAAGAAATCAAATGCCGAATCGGTTCTGCTCGTATCTTCATATATGGTTTACGGTGAGGTTTTCAGCGGTAAAAATACAATCTCTGAAAGTGACCTCGGCTATCTCAATCCGACCGATGCCGACAGCGCATATGCGCAGAGTATGCATTCAGCCGAAACGCTTGCCGTTTGCTATGCGGACAAGTTCGACATGAATGTAAAAATCGCCCGTCCCTGCCCCACACTCGGCGGAGTGAGAATGAGCGATGAAAAAAAATGGGCAAAGCTGATTGTCAGTGCGGCAAAAAATCAAAGCATTATGCTTGCCGACAACGGTGGCGAAAAGTTCAGCTTTTGCTATGTGACCGACACAGTTTCGGCATTGATTGATATTTTGCTTAACGGAAAAATCGGCGAGGCGTACAACATTTCAAATGACAATGCAAATGTAACAATGCGAGAATTTGCACAGCTTGTCAAATCGGCAACTCCCGAAAAAAATCTCTCTGTAGTGTTCGTTCACAGAGAAGATGAAGAAGAACCCGAATTTTCTCCGTCATCCCCCACACCGTATGTTTTGTGCAATGATAAAATAAAGTCACTCGGTTTCAGTCCGAAAGTCACACTTAAAGACGGAATAAAACGCAGTATTAAAGCAACAGAACTGCGTGCAGAATTGCGAAGGATAAAGTAATGCGTATTAAAGATTTTTTAAACGAATTTGAGGCTGACAGGGCGGCAATGCCCGGTGTTGAAAAAGAAACCCTTGCAAAGCTTAAAAACAAGACGATTGTCATTTCGGGCGGTGAACTTGCAAGGTGTCTTTGCTATGCCTTTTTGTACAATAACGAGGCTAAAAGACTCGGAATAAAAATCATCCTCCTCGGCAAATCACGCAACGCAATGGCATCATACCACAGCGAACTCTTGTTGAGAGATGATTTTGATTTTATTGAATACAATTCTGCATCAGAAATTTCAAATGCCGACTATGTAATTACAACAGGAATCTGCGGTGAGCATACAGACAACAATCCGCAGACTATGATTGACGGCATTGCAGAGATAAACGCTTGTGCCAAAATTGCAAAAGCCACAAATGCAAAGGTTGTTGTTGTGAACGACAGCAGAATTTACGGCAAAGCCAAACCGCACAGAGTTTATTCCGAAAATGAGTATGCAGAACTTGACACAACCTCTCCCTCATCGCTTGCAGGTCAGCTTATGAGAACGAGAGAAACAACTCTGCACTCGGTTTTGAAGGACACCGAATCAACCGTGACAACTCTCAGAACAGGTATAATTTTAGGAGCGTCAAGCAACTTTACAAGCGTGCTTGATCCTGTTTTTGACGACATAGCCAACCGCCGTGACACGGTTGTTCCGGCAACAAGGGATCGCTACACTTTTGTTTATATCAACGATGTTCTAAAGGCGATTGTGTTTGCAATGACAACTCTTGAAGAAAATGTCGTTTATAATGTCGGAGGTAAAAACTGCAACGCATCGCTGATTATGATTGCGGCTGTTCTCAACGATATTTACGGCAGTCGCTGTACAATTGAGTCGGGCAATTTCACGGAGCTTGACGGCTGTGCGATTAATTCAAACAAGATTTCCGTAAACGAATGCACTCCCGACATTGACCTTGAAACTATGCTGAAAATCTGCATAATGGACAAGATGAAGTCCGAAAAAGTTCTGCGTATTCCCCACTCACATGAACGCAGACTTGATTCAATTCACGAAATTCAGCTTGCATTTCTGCTTGAAACCGACAGAATTTGCAGAAAACATAACATAAAATATTTTCTCGGTGGCGGAACACTTCTCGGTGCAATCCGTCACAAAGGATTCATTCCGTGGGACGATGACGCCGATATTATGATGTTGCGTGAAGATTTTGACCGCTTTTGCGAGATTGCTCCAAAGGAACTTCCGAGCAATATGACATTCCAGTCGTACCACACGGACAAGGCTTGTTTCTATGAATTTGCCAAGGTCAGACTTGACGACACTTTTTTTGCAACCGACTTTGCCAAAGACCACCACGCAATGCACAACGGAATTGCGTTTGATATTTTCTGTCACGATAAAACCGCAAATTCTGCAATCGGACGAAAAATCCATATGGCAATGACCTTATTCACAAGAGCACTTGTGTTCAATAAATGGAACAATCGAAAGGCTGAAAACGGCAGTAGAATTCAGAGCATTGTAACGAATTTCTGCAAAAAAATATTTCCGCTCAGATTCAGTATGTGGCTTGAAGTCCGCATTTTAAAATTCTTTAAAAACAAAAAGAATGCAAAATATCTCTATGACGGAATGGGCAGAAATATTTATAACGGCGCTTTTCCAAAGGAATATCTTGACGATGTTGCCTATGCCGACTTTGAAGGTTACAAGTTCCCCGTGCCAAAGGAATATGACAAGTACCTGACTTTCCTCTACGGTGACTATATGGAGCTTGCACCGCTGTCAACAAGAATGGGCTGCCACGAAATTGCCCTCTGCGACATTGGCAAATATGACGGTTTCAAAATCCGCAAACCCGATTCCGACAAATAAACAAGCATAAAAACAGACCGATAAAGTAAATGTTGCTTGACACTTACCTGTCGGTCTGTTATAATAATATAGCACATTTTGAGTGCTGTACAAATAATGGATGATAGGAGTGAGTTACTGCCTTCTAAGCAGTAGGTCAGGGGTAGCTTTGTGGCTATATCTCAGACCGGCAGATATGCGATTAATTCATGACTAATTTGTACAACAAAATTAAATAAGCAGGTATGGCGGAATTGGCAGACGCGCATGGTTCAGGTCCATGTGAAAGCAATTTCATGCAGGTTCAAGTCCTGTTACCTGCACCAGTATGAGTGTTCATAACGGACTTAAGTTATGGACACTCATTTTTTATTCAATTTCTACCGTTATGTATTGGTGAGCAGGTTTTGTGCCTGCTCACCTTTTGTCTTATGCGGATTTAGCTGTGGGAATATACTCCACATCTACGCCCTTTCGGGTGTTAGCTTTGTAGTTCTCGTCCTCTGATGACGGTAGCTCTAAATAGCCGACAAAACGATAATAGATTACTATACGCTGGGTGTAGTTTTTCTTACCGCCTTCCTTTTCGTACACGTCGATGTGGTCGATGAGCTCTCGGAGCATTGGTGCTGTTAAGGATTCCATTTCCATAAATTTACGGACAGCTTTTAGGAAATCATCCTTGTTTTGTTCCATCTCGCTGATTTTGGCAAGGCGTTCTTTGTACTCAAAAATCTTTGTTTTCAGTTCAAGGCGTTCAACCTCATATTTATGCGATAGCTCCATATACATCTCATCGCTTAGCTTGCCGGATACATTGTCCTCGTAGGTTTTGGCGAAAAGTGAAGTGAGCATTTCGTTTCGGGCGGTTGCCCGATTCAGCTCTGTTTCTAAGGTTTTCTGCTCCGCCAACATATCGGCGTTGGTTTTCTCGGCAAGAAGCTTTGCAAATTCTTCCTCGTGAGATTCCAAATACTTTGCTAAACGGCGAAGTTCCAGCATTACCACTTGTTCGATTGCGTCGGCACGGATATAATGGCGGGTTTCGCAATTCCCACGGGTATCCTTTTTATAGTTGGAACAGCTGAAATAATGGATTTCCTTGTTGGTGGTATTCGTATGATACCATAGCTTACTGCCGCAATCGGCGCAGTACAGAAAATCGCAAAACATATTTTTCTCGCCGTTTTCCTGTTTAGGAGCACGGCGCTTTGTCTTTACGACAAGTGTCTGCACCAACTCAAAATCATCACGGTTGATAATCGGTTCGTGAACGTCCTTAAAAATCACCCAATTCTCTTTGGGATTATCGTAGCGTTTCTTGTTCTTATATGATTTGGAATACGTCTTGAAGTTGATAATATCGCCGCAATACTCCTGTTGGGTAAGGATTTTGGTAACAGTGGTTTTGCACCATTTGTATTTGTTAGGCTGCGTTACCTTGCCGCCTTTTCTGATACCCTTTTCCTGCCAATACGCCATAGGAATCAACACCTTGCGCTCCTGCAAAATACGGGCAATCGTTTCGTTACTCTTGCCTTCAAGCGCCATTTTGAAGATGTCACGCACAACCTCTGCCGCTTCGGGATCTATAATCCACTTCTTAGGATTATCGGGAGATTTGATATATCCGTATGGCGGCGGAGCTAACGGTTCACCTGTGCTGCCACGAATACGATATGAGGAACGGCACTTCTTGCTGATGTCTCTTGCGTAAAATTCGTTCAGTACATTCTTGAATGGCGCTATTTCACTTTCGCCCTCATCACTGTCTATATTGTCATTAACAGCGATGAAACGGATATCTCTATCGGGGAAATAGGTATCCATATAGTATCCGACCATATCATATCGTCGTCCGAGACGGGATAGATCTTTGACAATAACCGTTGAAATATATCCGAGGTCAATGTCCTCGATCATCTTCTGAAAACCGGGACGATCGAAATTTGTACCGGTATAGCCATCGTCAACATAATAGCGGGTATTGGTTAGCCCATTTTCCTTTGCAAAGCGTTTTAATAGCTTCTTCTGAGACGAGATTTGTCAAGGGTATTTTCTGCTAAAGTTGTATTATCTTTACGGTATCTTTTCTATTGAATACATCCATTTAATATAATTTTAGTTATGCTCTGCAGGAATAAAAATTCTAACTCTTGATGATAATTATATTTATTAATAGAAATTATTGAGTCATAGAAATAATTGAGCAAACCTATGTGGTTAGAATTATAATAATTCTTAAAAATACTTAAAGATTCGGATTATATATGTTATAATTGAATTGAAAGAGATGGTTTGACTTTTATCCAAACATAACGATATAATTATTTGGAGGCTTAAATGAACAAGAGAAAGCATAATTTATTATTTATTAGTCATTCTGAAAAGGATAGCGAAATCGTTTCAGACTTTGTTGACTGGCTTTATGATATAGGGTTGAAAACTGAGGATATGTTTTGCAGCTCAAGAACAGACATGGATATAGCTATAGGCGAGAACATTTATGATTATTTGAGAGAAGTATTGGATTCAGATAATGTTATTACTGTGTTCATGCTTTCAGACAACTACTACAATAGTGCTGCTTGCTTAAATGAAATGGGCGCAGTTTGGTTGAAGCAGAGTAGTTATTATACATTCTTGCTTCCGGAATTTGAATATAAAGATATTAAAGGAGCTATAAATGCAAATGTAAAAGGAATAAAACTTGACATTACAAATAAACGTCTAAATGGTGATTTAACAAATTTCAAAAAGAGAATTGAAAATGATTTCGGAATTAAACCGTCTGATTGTATAGAAATCAATAGATGGGAAAAACAACGAGACCATTTTGTCGATTTCATAAATAAGTACTCTAATGAAATCAAAATAGACCTTGCCAATTATCGTGGATATTGTATCCACGAAGAGAACTATGGAGGATGTAAGGTGGTTTATGATAATACAACAAATGTTATTCAAACTACATTTGATTTTTCAAATACCAATTCACAAGTTTGTTCTGTAGTTTTTTTCGTTGGAGAAATAAATGTATTAAAAAAGCTTCAGAACAATAAGCATCTATCCTTTATGCTTAAAGCAGATAACGAGATTGATGTTACCGTTGAATTGAGATTAAAGAATCAAGATGCTCAGCATAAAATTCACACGACAAAAGATTGGACTGAATACTCCATCCCTTTGAAAGAATTTGGTGGTGCGACAGATAATTGGAAAGTCTTAACAGAGATAAAGTTTTTAACATTTCGAAAAGATATAAATGCTGAAACAATTTATATTAAAGACATAACTTTAACTTGATCCGATGATACCAAGATCAAAGTTTATCGGGGATATTTTTAAATCTTGCAAATAATTGTAATTTGCAAATAACCGTTAATAGAGATTTATTACTTTATCTCTATTAGCGGTTATTTTCTAAGCTAATGATTATATACCAATATTACCAATATTATTTCCGAATTCGTCTAATTTTTCAAGTTATAAGTATTTAAATATATGAGGAGCAATGGACAACGATAAAACTCGGTGATATAATTATATTGAAACAGTATCAATTTGGAGGATATATAATGCTGAGTTTTTACTTGCAGATCATCAGCAACGAGGATAAGCTGAGATTTGAACAAATATATAATAACTATAAAGACGTTATGTTTAAAAAAGCTTGCTCTATCCTGAAAAGTCGGGAGTTGTCCGAGGATGCCGTTCACAATGCTTTTATCAACATTATAAAGAATCTGCCCCAAATATATGACCCGAACGATGATAAGACAAAATGGTATGTAATAGTTGTAGTGGAAAACGAAGCCAAAAAGATATATAACCGTGAACATAAGGTCGTGTTGACTGAGATGACTGAAGCAGAGTGTGATTTTGATCTCGAAGATAATATTGACGATCGGTTGTTGGTTGAACAAATAAAAGTATTGATCGAAAAACTTCCTGATATCTACCGAATACCTATGTCGCTGAAATATTACAACGAGCTGAGCGTTAAGGAAATCGCCTCAGCCTTATCTATTTCAAAGCAGACAATATATAAGCGGTTAGAGCGTGGAAAAGCATTGTTATTAAATCGTCTCAAGGAGAATGAAAGAAATGAATGATAATAATTTTGATAAGATTTTGTCGAAAGCCTTTCACGAATATGTCAACGAACAGTTGGAAACAGAGGCTGCCAATGCAACTGCATATAAAAACTCCACCTCATTTGATAAAAAGATAAACAGGGCATTAAAATCTAAACATAATTTTTACTATAAACTCACTTTGACTAATGGCAGAAGAATACTCTGCGCTTGTGTAATAATTATGGTAATACTTCTATCCCTATTGAGCGTTGGAGCGGTCAGAGATGCTATAGCGGGGTTCTTTATCGAGCATTTCAGCGACCATAATTCTCTTTCTGTGGCAACCGAAACTGACACAGGCTACCCCTCTAAAATTGAAAAAGTGTATGTACCTCAATTTATCCCTGATGGATATGAGCTTGCAGAAGAAGATGTGTCTGAAGCAGGCGTAACTTTGATCTATGAATACAATGAAAAGAAGATTTTATATACACAAAACACAAAATCGGGCTTTGGAATAAGTCTTAACAACGAATATTCAACATCGTCAACAGAGAATATTGACGGACAGGATTATTATATTATTGCTAGCAAAAACAATGGGAACACAACTTATTCTGTTCACTGGGATGATGGAGAATATATCTTTGAACTATCGGCAGAACTGCCTAAAAATGATATACTGAATATGTGCAAGTCGCTGAAAGTTGAAGAATAGTAAAAATTATTGATAAAATCTGTCTAATAATTAATTTTAAAAGCATCTTAGTATATGAGAGAGTAAAATTTCTCATATACTATTTTTTTGGAGGTGAAATCATATGAAAGTATTATTAAGATTTACTTGCTTGATGCTGATGATGGTTATATCTTTGTTCTCAGCTTTTAGTGTAAACGCAGTTGATATACACATTATTCCGGTACATGGGGATCATATTTATACAGCGGATATAACGGAGACGCAAGATTAAGAAGTTCCACAACAAAGGGTTCGTATGAATGGGTTTGGTACGGAAATCATTACGGTAGTAAGTTTAAAATGGAAGTTTGGGTTTACTTGGCTAATAATAACTTTACCGATACCGCTGCTAAATACAATATATTCCAAGACAGTAATATGTTTACTTCCGCATACAGTTTCTATATAAATCAAAATATTGCTCCCAGCGGTTTTACAGCGAAAGTTAAAACAAAAACAACTGCCATAACTAACGGACAGCTACATCCATGGTATGCAACCGTTACAAATTCAGGAAATTCGAATGTTGGGACAGGAGCAGATGACTTTAAAATACGAATAACGGCTCAATAGATCAATTTTACACAAATAATAAACAACATAGAAAGGACATAATTATGAAGAAAATTATCACATTGTGTGTTGTGGTTGCATTTTTTGCATTATCGATCGTATTCATTAACGCTTCAGCTACAACAAATGAAGAGAACAAAGAAACAGAAACAGCGAATGTTACTCCGATATCAACAAATGAAAGCTTTACTAATAGTGATGACGCCATTGACAATGAACAAACAAAAAGCATCCCTTTAAAGCACAAGAAAATTAACTCAAAAAAAGATTTGTATAGCAAAGTTCTGAATTCAATAGATTATTACAATGAAGTAAGCGGTGAGATTAAAACGAATATGCTTAACAAGAAAGATGAAACCATAAAATACAATGTTAATATGGAGGAGTCTAAAGCATATCAATATGTAACAGGAGAAAACTTTGATGAAGAGGTGTATGTAACCGACGATAACATCTTTACATTTGATAATTTATCAAGGACATACACCGTTGACGCTGCGGTATCAAAGTCTGAAGAAAATAACGAAGAACTTGGTAAACTGAATCCGAGCGATCGAATAAAATATACAACCGCGGGTGGAGAAAAAATCTATGAAAAAGATGAAGCTTCAACCGCAGAAGGCGCGTTAATACCGATTTATTATTACAGAGATGATCCAACCAATATTCATTATTCATCAACAGTCAGTTTGTTTCCACAAGAAATGGCATTTGGTTTTTTATCTAATGAAAGCTTATGGAATATAACTCAACAGACAGATTTATTAGGTCGTAAATGTACGGTTGTTGAGGGAGAAACCGATAAAGACTACGGACAGAAACTTAATATTCAAAGATTTGAAATGATAATTGATGATGAAAGCGGTATCATTTTAAATTTCAAGGGGTATGATGAAAATGAAAATCTCACAAATTACATATCTACAAAACAAATATCGTTCTCTTGTAGAGGTATAAAGAAACTCGATATAAACAATTATAAAGAGTATAATTTGAATAACCAAATTGATACAGGCAATAGCTACGAAGACAATCCCTAAGGTTCTCAGAACGACACAGGTGATATCAGATTATTTGAAACAGACCCCAAAAGCAAAGTCGCAGTCGAAGGGGTTTGACAGGCGTAGACTGCACAGTTAGTATTCAAGAGGCGACAAACATATCAAGTCAGTTGTAGAATAAGCATTGTTAGATGTTGACGGTGCTTCCTATGAACCTGTTGCTTATCTTGGCTCAGCTATAGTCGCAGGGACGGATTACCTGATTTTCTTCCTTGTAACACCCAGTTCGTTTAATGATAATACTCATTTTGAGGTGGTGACTGATTACAACCAGACAGACACTGATAAAGCTCAAATTATAGATTCTCAGGCTATTGAGATTGGATAGATTTGTGAATTTGTAATACCATACACTCCTTTTCACCCCTCGCACTTTTTGGCGCGAGGGGATTTATTTAAAGAATTGTATCTTGAGTAGCGTCCTTACCTTTCCAGTTCATGTGGCTTTTTAATTATCTGCTGAACTTTCCTTTGCTGACTGCGTGCGTACTCACGGACGGCGGGCATATTGATCTCATCATCGAGCTTGCAGTCAATCTCGCTTCTG
>CACXYD010000019.1 GCA_902771755.1 uncultured Ruminococcus sp.
GTAATTGCATAAAATTTATGATGAAAATAAACTATATAAATAAGATACAGTTACCTAAATAATGTAGGGGGGAGAACCTCGTTCTCCCGCTCACACGATTGCATGCATTGCGTGCAAATTTGAAAACACAGTTTTTATCACATCAAAAAAAATATATAAACATAAACATTCATCAGGCGGGCGGATGATATCCGCCCCTACGAAATTGCGAAAACAATTACAATGCTACGCTAGGGTATCTAACTGGCGACGGTATCTTTCACTGATTGATTTGTGTTTACACACAAATCAAATGGCGTTCACTGAACGCCGCTACAATGTTACAATTGCTTTGTTCGATTTCAAAAAATTACACCCTTTCGGAATTTACCGAAAGGGTGTTTTGTGTACACTTAAGCTTTTAAATTTTATTTAATCAGCCGTCAATTTCTACGAGGGCAAAGCTCTGTGGTGACATTGTTACCTTGCCGTTTGCAAATTCAGCGTTGCCTAGGGCATATACTGTTTTGCCTGTATATTTTGCGTTTATTTCTGCACTTTCACCGAGGGGGTTGAAGTACATAACGAGGTTGCCTCTCTTGTATGCAAACGGAATTTTGCCTTCTTCATACATGAATTCAAGCTCGCCGTTGCCTTTGAGGTCATCGTACTTGTGACGAAGTGCGATGATGTCTGTTACAACCTTGTAGATGCTGTCGAGATCGTCCTTCTGATTTTCAACAGTTGGAGCGTCCGCACTCTTGTCAACTGCAAGATATGGTTCGTCACTTGTTGAGAAACCGAGGTTCTTACCGCTGTTCCACTGCATAGGAGTACGGGAGCCTGTTCTTGAGTAACCGCCCTCTTTGCTTACGATACCTTTCTGATATCTCATGCCGATTTCGTCGCCGTAGTATAGGAACGGAACACCCGGCATTGTGAAAATGAATGCATTCACAAGCTTGATAGCCTCTTTGTCAAGATATGCTGTAACTCTCGGCATATCGTGGTTGTTTGTCATAAAGCTGATGTAGCCGTTGTCCTTTGTCTTTTCGTAGTTAGGAAGATACTCATCTGCAAATGCCTTAATATCGCCCTTGCCGTTAGGATTGAAAACAGCCTGATCGCCAAATTCACCGTAGCGGAAAAGTCTGCTGTAGCCGTTGCCGTAGTGGTCAAGGTAGAAGTCCATGTGGAAACCTGCGTTGTTGATTGCTCTTTCGGGATTGCACCACTCTGCAACCATTGCAGCATTAGGATATTCCTTGTCGAGCATATCACGCACACCACGCCAAATTTTTGCCGTAGCAATTTTATCGTCATCGTTCTTAACGAGTGAGTCTGCCATGTCAACTCTGAAACCGTCAGCCCCCTTGTCAAGCCAAAAGCGCATAACATCCTTCATAGCCTCTGCTGTTGCAAGACAGTCGGGGTGGTCACATGGTAACTGCCATTCGGGATGTGTGATTTCGTGGAAACCGTAGTTGAGAGCCGGCTGTGAACTAAAGTAGTTTACCATATAGTTGCCGTCACGCTCGCAAAGTCCGCACATCATACGGTACTGTGGCGGTGCGTCCCATACGCTCTTTGTGAAGATGTAACGGTTTGAATATTCGCTCTTTGCGGCTTTTTTAGCCTCTAAAAACCATTCGTGTTGGTCTGATGTGTGACCGGGAACAAGGTCAAGAAGAATCTTAATGCCCTTTTTGTGAGCCTCGTCAAAAAGACGAACAAGGTCATCATTTGTGCCGTAACGCTCTGCAACCTTCTTGTAGTTGCGAACATCATAGCCTGCATCCATAAAAGGTGAATCGTAAATCGGATTGAGCCAGATTGCGTTGCAACCGAGGTTCTTTACATAGTCAAGCTTGCTGATGATACCCTCGATGTCACCGATTCCGTCACCGTTGGTGTCGCAAAAACTCTGCGGATAAATTTCATAGAAAACAGCGTCATTAAGCCAGTTTGGCATAAAAAATCATTCCTTTCGTTTTTTATTTTCTGTGGCTGTATCTTACGGCATCATTGTAGCATTAAATTGTTATGTTGGCAACCTTTTTGCATTGCATACACAAAACCTGACAATTATGTGTGAAAAAACAGCCAAATTTTATCCCATTAATATTTACTTGCAAAAATGCTCCGTTCATCATAATATGTAAACAGATGTATGTGTATCGGAATTTAGGGGAGGGAGTATTTTGACTGTTGACAAACTCGGCGATAATAAACTGTTGATTAAACTTGATGAATCGGATATGGAGAATTTTGAGCTTGATTTCGGAAAAATGAGCTTTGAAAATGAAGATAATCAAAAGGTGATTATCGGGCTTATGCGACTCGCCTGTTGCAGGGTGGGGCTTGACACGAACGGCAAAAATGTGAAAATAGAGGCTTTTTTGCTCGGCGATGAATGTTGTATTCTCGTTACGGCAAATCCGAAAAAGCGAAGATACAGGCTGAAAAAATCCGACAGCGGTCTATGTTGGAAAATGGCGAACGCATCGGATTTTTTGAATGCGGTAGAGGCTTTGTACCGCAGTAACATATGTTGCAGAAAAAGTTCTGCATACGAAATGTCGGGAAATTATTACCTTGTGTTTGATTATTTATCATTGCCGAAACATATGATGCGTGTGCTGTCGGAATACGGCGAAAGACAAAAATCCCGCAACGCAGCGGCAAGAGTGCGTGAAAACGCAAGCCGTTTGTGCCATACCGATGCAGTTGCGGTGATAGGAAAGTTTCTTGTGTAAATTGAAAATTGCTCCGATTAAGGTTTATATTTATGCAAATAAGTAATGTAGCAATCAAAATGCAGTAGGGGCGCTCATTGGGCGCCCGCCTTGATGAAATATTATGTTCGCAGAAATGTGTTTTGATATGACAAAAACTGTGTATTCAAATTTGAACGCAATGCGTTCAATCGTGTGCAATGCACACGAACGGGAGAACACGGTTTTCCCCTACAAAATAGCAAACACTTTGCGACATTTATAAAATTTGTTCAGGCACATAATTTGTGCCATTACTTGCGGGCGGATGATATCCGCCCCTACAGAAAACACCCTTTCGGAAATTCTCCGAGAGGGTGTTAATCTATGCTTATGTTTAATCTTTTTTCACTTCAATTTCGCCGTGTTCTTCTTCAAAGGACTTAACCCTTTGCTTTATATACTGTTCAATTTCACGATTTGCGGAACGACCTTCATAGTCGGCAACATATCTGAATTTCTGAAAAAGTGTGCGATTAACTCTCAGAGTGTATCGTAAAATATTATCATCCATAATCGGTTCTCCTAAATGTTATTATGACACTATTTTAATGTAATTATTGCGTCAAAACAAAAATGGTGTTATTATGATGTCATAATGGTGTTATAATTTTAGGAGAAAGATTTATATTTTTGCATACAGTAATGTTACAAACGAAATGCAGTAGGGGCGCTCATTGGGCGCCCGCTTTGATGAAACAATTTGTTTAAACAAATATGATTTGATGTTATGAAAACGGTGTATTGTCTGTAGGGGCGAACCGTGTTCGCCCGCCTTGATGAAATATTATGTTCGCAGAAATGTGTTTTAATATGATCAAAAACTGTGTATTCAAATTTGAACGCAATGCGTTCAATCGTGTGCAATGCACACGAACGGGAGAACACGGTTCGCCCCTACAAATAAACAATAGCTTTGCAACTTTTATAAAATTTAATCTATCACAATTTTTCTGCCTTTACCGGCGGGCGTCCGATGAACGCCCCTACAGCTTGTTTTGATTTTGCAACCAAAACAAATGGCGAACACGGTTCGTCGCTACAGTTTATACTCAACTTTCATAATATAAAAAACGGTCGGGCAACATAGCTTTGCATTTTGCAAAGCAGTTACTCGACCGCACTTTTTACTTATTCACTATTACTTATTACTTTAATCTACCTTTGTTTTGTGAATGAAAATTCAATCCTGTCGTTGTCGTAGTTAAGCACCATTGTCAGCACACCGCTGTCGTAGCTCAGCTTGTATGCCGTGCCGTTTACTGTCAGGTCAACGGAAGTTCCGTTGAATGTGTAGGTTGAATCACACGAAATTCCTGCAAGGGTAACTGTGCAGTTACTGCTGTCCTTGAAATCAAGACCAAACTGATCCTCGTCAACTCCGAGTTCGCTGTATGAAATTGTTTCACCGTTTGTCTTTGCTGTTGTCGGCACCCATTTGCCGATTATTTCGGCATTCTCGTTACTTCCGCATCCGCAGAAAATTGATGCGAAAACGAATACACACAGCACAAGGCACATAACCTTGACTTTCATAAAACACACACCCTTGAAATTGTTTGTTCCTGTTCCTCTTATACAATATATTTTACCATTTTAGCCCTTATTCGTCAAAGTTTAAATGTCATAAATTTAACGAAACACATTTTAAATCGTTTGTGCATATTGTGCCTTTGAATTTTTCGCAATATTCTTCAAAAAGATATGCCACATTTTATTTGCGGATAATTGACAAATCGGCACATAAATGAGATAATAAAAAGGTATATGAACTCGGTTTATCCGAACAATAAATCAAGAGGAGTAATGACTATGGCAAAGGAACTTGCTAAATCCTACAACCCGTCAGAGTTTGAGGACAGAATTTACGACTTCTGGCTGAAAGGCAACTACTTTCATGCAGAAGTTGACAAAGATAAAAAACCTTATACAATCGTAATGCCGCCGCCAAATATCACAGGTCAGCTGCATATGGGACACGCACTTGATGAAACACTTCAGGACATTCTTATCCGTTGGAGAAGAATGCAGGGCTACAGCGCACTTTGGCTCCCCGGCACAGACCACGCATCAATCGCAACAGAGGCTAAAATCGTTGAGGCAATGCGCAAAGAGGGCATTACCAAAGAGGATATCGGCAGAGAAGAATTCTTAAAGCGTGCCTGGGAATGGAAAAAGGTCTACGGCGGAAGAATCACAAGTCAGCTCAAAAAGCTCGGTTCAAGCTGTGACTGGGAGCGTGAACGCTTTACAATGGACGAGGGCTGTTCAAAGGCTGTTAAAGAAGTTTTTGTTCGCCTTTATAATGACGGAAAAATCTACCGTGGCAACCGCATGGTAAACTGGTGTCCGCATTGCTGTACATCAATTTCGGATGCCGAGGTTGAATACAAGGAACAGAGCGGTCATTTTTGGCACTTGCTCTATCAGGTTAAGGAAACAGGCGAGTACCTTGAAATCGCAACAACCCGTCCCGAAACAATGCTCGGTGATACTGCTGTTGCTATCAACAAGGACGATGAGCGTTACAAGCACCTCCACGGCTGTCATGTAATCCTTCCGCTCCTCAACAAGGAAATCCCGATTGTCTGCGATGAACACGCAGATATGGAAAAGGGTACAGGTGTTGTTAAAATCACTCCTGCACACGATCCTAACGACTTTGAAGTCGGTCAGCGTTGCAACCTTCCGATTGTTCGTTGCTTTACATATGACGGTCACCTTACGGGTGCAAAAGATGTTGAAGAATACAACGAGTTAAAGGCTAAGGGACAGCTTGCCGAAAACGAACCCGAGGTTCTCGACTGCGGAAAATACGCAGGCATGACAACAATGGAGGCAAGAGAGGCTATTCTCGCCGACCTTAAAGAAATCGGTGCTCTCAAAGAGGTTGAGGAGCTTACTCACGATGTCGGCACTTGCTACCGTTGCCACACAACAATTGAGCCTATGGTTTCAAAGCAATGGTTCGTAAAAATGGCTCCGCTTGCAAAGCCTGCAATCGAGGTTGTTCGCAAGGGCGACACAAAGTTCATCCCCGAAAGATTTGAAAAAGTTTACTTCCATTGGATGGAGAACATCAAGGATTGGTGTATTTCCCGTCAGCTTTGGTGGGGACACAGAATTCCTGCATGGTACTGCGATGACTGCGGCGAAGTTATGGTTGCAAAAGACGCACCCGAAAAGTGCTGTAAGTGCGGCAGTACACACCTTCATCAGGATGAGGACACACTCGACACATGGTTCAGTTCGGCACTCTGGCCGTTCTCAACACTCGGCTGGCCTGATAAAACTCCCGAACTCGACTACTTCTATCCCACAAGCACTCTTGTAACAGGTTACGATATCATCTTCTTCTGGGTTGCAAGAATGATTTTCTCAGCTTGTGAAAATATGGGTTCTGCTCCGTTCAAGACCGTATTTATGCACGGTATTGTAAGAGATGAAAACGGCATCAAGATGTCAAAATCTCTCGGCAACGGTATTGATCCGCTTGAAGTTATTGACAAATACGGTGCAGATGCACTCCGTTTCTTCCTCGCAACAGGCAACACACCGGGTAACGATATGCGTTATTCCGACAAGCGTGTTGAGGCTTGCGCTAACTTTGCAAACAAGCTTTGGAACGCATCCCGTTATGTTCACATGAACATTGACGACCACGATGTTAAGAATGAACTTCCGAAAACTCTCACCACAGAGGACAAGTGGATTGTTTCAACTCTCAACACAGTTGCAAAAGAAGTTAACGAAAACCTTGAAAAGTTTGAACTCGGCATCGCAGTTCAGAAGATTTACGAATTCATCTGGGACTGCTACTGCGACTGGTACATTGAGCTTGTTAAGACAAGACTTTCAAGTGACGGTGAGGACGCTCAGAATGCAAGACAGGTACTTCTCTATGTTCTTGATCAGATTCTCAGACTTCTCCACCCGTTTATGCCGTACATCACAGAAGAAATTTGGCAGACAATTCCTCACGAGGGCGAAACAGTAATGCTCGCAAAGTATCCCGAATACAACGCAGAGCTTGATTATCCCGAGGCAGCGGCTGAAATGGAAAAGATTATGGCTGCAATCCGTGCAATCCGTAACCGCCGTGCAGAGATGAATGTTCCGCCGTCAAGAAAAGCAAAGGTTTACATTGCAACAAAGTTTGCCGACACATTCAAGGACGGCACACAGTTTATTCAGAAGCTTGCATCTGCAAGTGAGGTTGAAGTTGCAGAAAGCTTTGAAATTGAGGGCGCTGTAAACATCGTAACAGCAGACGCAAAGATTTACATTCCTATGGACGAACTCGTTGACAAGGAAAAGGAACTTGCAAGACTCAACAAAGAGCTTGAACAGGTTAAAAAGCGTCTTGCACAGAGCGAAGGCAAGCTTAACAATCAGGGCTTTGTTGCAAAAGCTCCCGAGGCTGTAATTGAAAAGGTTAAGGGACAGGCCGCAAAGGAAAGAGAGCAGATTGCTCTTATCGAGGCAGCAATCGCCGCACTCAAATAATTCGGTATTGCAGTAAAACAGAATAAAATTATAATCAAAGGCTGAAAGAGCATAGTTTGTTCTTTCAGTCTTTTTTATGTTCGTGTAGACAGTCTTATTAGGGCGAGAGTGAAGATGCCCGAGCGGGAGATTTTTAAATTGAAAGTTGAAAATTGAAAATGGAAAATTATGGTCGGCGGTGTGCCACCGCAGTCCTTTCGAGAAGATAGTTAGATAAAGAAATTGCATTGATGCCCGATACGGCATTGATGCAATTTTTGCTTTATATGGAACCAGTAGGGGCGTTCATTGGACGCCCGTAGGTAAAGACACAATATTTATGTTAACCCAAAATATATAAAATGTCGCAATGAAATTGTTATACTGTAGCGGCGATCAGTGATCGCCAATCAATTCGTGTGTAAACACGAATTGAATATATACACAATTTTCTTCACATCAAAAGTTTTATGAATAAACAAATAAATCAGATTATGGCGGTAACTGACCGCCGCTACAGGTTGGTGCAAACAATATGTTTTTTGATATTGCAACCTACCTCCACGAACAAAAATAACATCCGAAACGGTCAGGAAAAGTCAAAACGCAGAAATGTCCGAGTCAAAAACGAAATCTGCGAAACACAGAATAATTATTTTTAAAATCCAAATTCTTCCAATTTATACAATATGCAGTGGTTTTTGTGCAGAAACACACTTATTTAGCGGTTGTAGGTCGAAATACAGGCTGATTTTTGCTATTTAGCTGTTCAATCTTGATAAAAATGACGGATATGTGAAATAAAAATATGTATATGTGCTAATTGCACAAAGAAACATGTTGGTTTTTTAGGCATTGCTACAAATCTGCGAAAAACAGAAAATAATGCTTGAAATCCACATTTTTATGTTGCATCATATAGGTGTCAAAGGAAATAACCGATTCGGAAAACGGAAATCAAACATATGGTAAAACATCCTCAGCAGTATCTTGAAACCTTTGCAAAGGCAGGAGCTGCTTACATAACACCCCACACAGACTGTATCGAAGGCGACGCATTTGTAACGATTCACAAGATCAAAGAGCTTGGCTGTAAGGCAGGCGTTGCATTAAGTCCTTCGGTTCCGCTTTCAACTATTGAATATTACCTCCCGTTGCTTGATAAGGTTACAATCATGATTGTTGATCCGGGCATCGCAGGTCAGCCGGTTGATCCGCAAATGTTCGTAAAAATCAACCAACTCGCTAAGATCAGAAAAGAAAGAGGTCTTAACTTCTTAATTGAGGCTGACGGTTCAATGAACAGCAGTCTTTACCGCCCTCTTTATGAGGCAGGTGCAGATCTCGTAATTCTGGGACCTCCGGCATTATGGAACAAGGACACGGATTTCAATAAGGCTTGGGACATAATGGAAAGTGAGCTTGAGCGAGAGCTTGACGGTGCTGAGAGAAAAATCTGATTGAAATAAAAAAGTCAAAGAGGAAATTAAAGGAGAAGAAAAATGGCTAACAAAACTTCTGTCAACATTGGCGCAAGACTTGACCGCTTGCCTCAATCAAAATGGCATGTTAAGATCTGGCTGGTTACAGCTTTTGCACTCTTGGTATGCTGGTCAAACGGTATCGGCGGTGCCGTTCAGAACATTCTTTTGAACGAACTTCACTGGCTTGAACCCGGTTCAACACTCCTCGCAATGTGGGGTACAACTTACACAGCAGGACAGCTCTTCGGCGCACTCATCGGTGGTCCTATCGGCGATAAAATCGGCCGTAAAAAGAGTATCCTTCTTTACGAAATCATCCATATCATCGCTATGATCGGCGGCGCTCTTTCACCGAACATCGCAGTTCTTTATGTGTTCAGACTCCTCCAGGGCCTTGCACTCGGCGCTCTCCTCGTAGTTCTTTTCGCAGGTTTCACAGAGTATGTTCCCGGCAGAAACCGTGGTACATGGTCAAGCCGTACATCATTCATCGGCAACTGGGCTCACCCAATCTGCAACGGTATTGCTCTTCTCATCGGTCTTACAGGCGTAAGCATGAACATGAACTGGAGAATCCAGTTTATGATTCCTTCAATCCTTTCAATCATCGCTTGCATCTTCATCTATGTTAAGTTCCCTGAATCACCAAGATGGCTCGAATCACAGGGCAGACTCGATGAAGCTGACGAAATCATGACAAGCATCGAGAAAGAAATTGAAAAATCAACAGGCAAGCCACTCCCACCCGTTGAAGTTACAAATCCAAAGCCTGTTAAGAAGCTCCCATTCACAGCTCTCTTCAAAGGCAAACTCCTCAGAAGAACTATCGTTGGTTCTCTCGTACTCATCGGTATGAACACAATCCAGTACACACTTATGAACTGGATGCCTTCAATGCTCTCAGGTCTTGGCTATGACACATCTAAGTCACAGTTTATGACAATGTTCGGACTCTTCGGTGCTCCGTTCGGTATCTTTATCGCATCTCTTATCATGGATAAGATTCCTCGCCGTGTAATGGGCGTTATCCTCCTTGCAGGCATGGCAGGTCTTGGTGTTGCAACAGGTCTTCTTGCACCATCACTCGGAATGACAGGACTTATTGTTATGACATTCCTTCTTAACACAATCATCTACATGTATGTTTGCTACGCATCAGCAGTTTATGTTCCTGAGATGTGGCCTACATCAGCAAAACTTTCAGGTTCGGGCTTCAGTAACGCAATGGGCCGTGTAAGTAACATCTTCTTCCCATTCCTCGTTACAAATGTAGCTGCAAGCATGGGTTCAGCAGCAGTATTCATTCTTATCTCAATTGTTGCAGCTATCATCGCTGTTGCAGTTATCTTCCTCGGTGTTGAAACCAGAGGCGAATCCGTTGAGGACATCGGTGATGTAGAGTAATTCTGCAAAACCCTCTAATACATACAACCAAAAATTTTAGATGCGGTGCCTGAGTGCATCAGGCACCGCAAACTAAAATTCAACAATGAAACAGAAATACAGCAATTTTAAAACATTCAAAATTTTACCTTTAAATTTTTAAACACTAAACCATCAATTTTTTAATCACAGGCAATTAAATTTGAACATACGCAGAAAGCACATCGGGTGCAAATGCTTAAATAAATTATTCTAAAGAAAGTGCAGGAGATTATTATGAAAAATTCAGAAGCTATCTTAGTTACTCCAAAGCAGTTTGAAATTCAGGAATGTCCCGTTCCCGAGCCAAAGGATCATGAAATTCTTATGAAAGTTGAATATGTCGGAATGTGCGGTTCCGATATTCACGGCTTTGAATTCGGTCCTTTCATCCCACCTAAGGATCCTAACCAGAAAATCGGTCTTGGCCATGAAGTTGCAGGCGAGGTCGTAAAGGTTGGCTCAAAGGTTACAAAGTTCAAAGTCGGCGACAAGGTTCTCATCGAACCCGGTGTTCCGGATGATTCATGCGAATACTGCCGTACAGGCAGATACAACATCTGCCCTGATGTTGATTTTATGGCTACACAGCCTAACTACAAGGGCGCACTTACACAGTATATGACACATCCCGAGGAGTGGACATATCACATTCCCGAGGATATGACAACAATGGAAGCAGCTCTCGTTGAGCCGGCAGCAGTTGGTATGCACGCAGCAATCCTCGGCGGCGCTCAGCTCGGTAAGAGCATTGTTATCCTCGGCGGCGGTACAATCGGTCTTATGGTACTTCAGGCTTGTAAGAGCCTCGGTGCAACAGACATCACCGTTGTTGATATTATGCAGAATCGTCTTGACCTTGCATTAAAGCTTGGTGCAAGCAGAGTTATTAACGGCAAAGAGCAGGATACAGTTGCACTTCTCCGTTCACCCGAATATTTCGGTGACCACGGTTGCGAACTCGTATTCGAGGCAGCAGGTTCTGTATTCACAGCTCAGCAGGCTGTTCAGATCGTTGCAAGAGGCGGTAAGATTATGATGGTCGGCACACAGTCAAAGCCTGTTCCGATTGACTTCCTCAAGATTAACCGTGAGGTTACTATTCAGACATCATTCCGTTACTGCAACAACTTCCCGCAGACAATTGAGGCAATTGCAAGCGGCAAGTTCAATGTTAAAGACATGGTTACAAACATCTATGATTATAAAGATGTTCAGCAGGCATTTATGGACGCTATCGACCCCGAAAAGAAAGCCAACATGGTTAAGGGTGTTATCAAGGTAGCCGACTGATATACACAGATTTATTAAAAATTTTCATAAGGAAAGGTGATTAAAATGTTATCAGATATCAGATATTGGGAAAAGAAGGCAACAGAGGGACACTACGCTATTCCTCACTTCAATGTATGGAATGCAGAAATGCTCATGGGTGTTATTGACGCAGCCGAAGAGCTCCGTGCTCCAATCATTATTTCATTCGGTACAGGTTTCACAGGCAACACTTCTTTTGAAGACTTCTGCTACATGATGGATTCAATGGCAAAGAAGGCTACTGTTCCTGTAATTGAGCATTGGGATCACGGCAGAAACATGACAATTCTTCAGAACGCTGTTAACCACTGCATGAACTCGGTAATGCGTGACGCATCAGCTCTTCCTTATGAAGAAAATGTTGCTGAAATCAAGAGATGCGTTGACTACTTCCACGCTTACAACATTCCTGTTGAGGCTGAGCTTGGTCATGTAGGTAACGAAACAGTATATGAGGAGGCACTCTCAGAGTACCAGTACACAGATCCTTCAAAGGCTAAGGAATTCGTTGAGAGAACAGGCTGTGACTCACTCGCAGTTGCAATCGGTAATGTTCACGGCGTATATTCTTCAGAGCCAAAGCTTGCTTTCGATGTACTCGAGGCAGTTGCTAAAGAAGTAGATGTTCCGCTCGTACTCCACGGTGCATCGGGTATCGGTGATGAGGACATTAAAAAGGCTATCTCACTCGGTATCGCTAAAATCAACATTCACACAGAGCTTTGCCAGGCTGCTATGGAAGCTATTAATGCTCACAAGGACGAGCCGTTCCTTGCTGTTGAGCGTGAAGTAAGAAAGGCTGTTAAAGAGCGTGCAATGTACAAGATTAAGCTCTTTGGCGATGACGGCAGAGCAGATGAGTAATATGAGTAATACAGAGAAAAAACTTGATGTTATCTGTCTTGGCGCAGCGGTAGTTGACATTCCTCTCCGTCCGGTATCAAGAGATATTTTTGATATCGAGTCATATCCGGTTGACAGAATCGCAATGTCTGTCGGCGGTGACGCAATGAACGAGGCAACAATCATCAGCCGTCTTGGCTTTAAAACAGGCATTATCGCTTGTATCGGTGATGACGCCGCAGGCCAGTTTATCCTTCGCTCCTGCGAGAAGGATAACATAGATGTTGAAGGCATCAAGGTTGATCCGACAATCGACACCTCAATGAACATTGGTCTTGTAACCGATGACGGTGAAAGAACCTTTGTTACAAACCGCAACGGCAGCTTGTGGAAAGAAAACATTGAGCATGTTGACTTTGATAAAATGAAGCAGGCAAAAATTCTTTCCCTCGCAAGTATCTTCAATTGCCCTCTCCTTGACGGCAAGACACTTGTAAAGATTTTCAAAGAGGCAAAGGCGGCAGGTATGACAATTACCGCCGATATGATAAAGCCAAGACTCGGTGAAACTCTTGACGATATCAGAGAAGCATTAAGCTATGTGGATTACTTCTTCCCGAACTTTGACGAGGCTTGCCTTATGACAGGCGAAACCGAAGAATCAAAGGTTGCAGACAAACTCTTTGAGTGCGGTGTGAAGAATGTAATCATGAAGATAGGCAAGCGTGGATGCTATATCCGCAATGCCGCAGGAGCAATGATTGTTCCTGCCTGCAAGGGTGTAACCGCAATCGACACAATCGGTGCAGGCGACAACTTTGCATCAGGCTTTATTTCGGCACTTCTTCAGGGCAAAGATATCCGTGACTGCGGTATCTATGCTAACTGCACAGCGGCTATTTCAGTTCAGTATGTCGGTGCAACAACAGGCGTTCAGAACAAAGAAATGGTTGAAGAAATGCTTGAAAAGTATAAAAAAGATTATATCCTGTAATAGTAATAAATCTGTGACATTAAGCCCTGCGTTCTCCTGAATGCAGGGCAAACCCCCACCAATACATTAAAGAAAGGGCAGATGCAAAATGAAGACTATGAAGCTTGGCAAAACAGGCATTGATATTTCAAGAATGGGACTCGGCACCTGGTCAATCGGCGGCGGCTCAGCATGGGGCGGCGACCACGACCTCAAGGTTGTTGTAGACACAATCCGTGAAGCTCCAAAGCTCGGTGTAAACCTCATCGACACAGCTCCGGGTTACAACTTCGGTAACAGCGAAAAAATCCTCGGCAAGGCTCTTGAGGGCATGAACCGTGAAGATGTTGTAATCATCACAAAGTGCGGTGTTACATGGGATCAGGAGATGAAGGGCGACCTTTTCAACAAGGTAAACGGCATTCAGCTTTATAAGAACCTCAACAGCGACTCAATCAAAAGAGAGATTGAAGAATCACTCAAGAGAATGGGTACAGACTATGTTGATGTATATATGACACACTGGCAGTCAATCGAGGGCAGCGAGTATTATGTTCCGATTCAGAAGACTATGGAGGTTCTTAACGACCTCAAGGCTCAGGGCAAAATCAAAGCTATCGGTGCTGCAAATGTAGATATCAAGCAGATTCAGGAGTACCTCAAATGGGGTGAACTTGATATCGTTCAGGCTAAGTATTCAATCCTTGACCGTGGCATTGAGGACGAAATCATTCCTTGCTGTCGTGAAAACGGTGTTACAATTCAGGCTTATTCACCACTCGAAATGGGACTTCTCTCAGGTACATTCCCAAGAGATTACAAGCCTGTAGGCGCACAGATTCCAAAGAAATGGTTCCAGCCCGAAAATATGCAGAAGGCTATGGATGTTATGGATCAGTGGAAGCCTCTTTGTGAAAAATACAACTGCACAATTGCTAACCTTGCTCTTGCATGGATTCTTGCTCAGGGCGACTTCATCAACCTCCTCAGCGGTTCTACAACAGTAGATCAGATTGCCGAGAATGTTAAGTCAGCAGAACTTGAACTTGATCCCACTGATGTTGCAATGATGCGTGATATGGTTGAAGCAATCGACAAATAATTAAGGGATACTTAAATACACCTTGGTGTATTGGGTGAAGGAATCCGCTCCCGATTGTTAAAATTGTTGTAAAAATAGTCGAATTCCCTTTACTTTTGTTGATAATTATGTTAGAATGTAATAAAAGTTGAGGGCAATGTTTATGGCAAAGAGAATTGACGAAATCAGACAAAAAGTTGAAACCGAAGGCGAGGTTTTCGTCTCGGATTTAAGCAGAATATATAATGTAACCGAAGAAACTATCAGGCGTGACCTTGAGAAGTTGAAAAATGACGGTATCATCACCAGAACCTTTGGCGGAGCTGTTCTTAACACAACTTCTCAGAACGACAGAGTTCATTTCTTTAAACGCAAGGGAATTAACCTTGAGGGCAAAAAGAAAATCGCAAAGTTGCTTGTTGACAAATTTGTCGGTGTTAACACTATGATGATTGACAACAGCACAACTGTTCTTGAGGCCGTTAAGCTTTTTAAGGACAATGAAAATCTTACCGCAATTACTTTTTCGGCACAGATTTTTCAGGAACTCGATAATTGTAAAATGAAGCTTGTTTCAACAGGCGGACTTTATGATGAAAAAACCCGTTCTTTCTACGGAAATCCCGCAAAAGAGGCTATGTACAAGTACAATGTTGACCTTGTTCTCCTCGGATGCAAAGGGCTTGATATGGAAAGAGGCATAACTGATTCTTCCGAAGGTGAGGCTGATTTGAAGTCTGAGATGGCAAGCCGTGCCGGATGTGTGGTATTACTTGCAGACCATTCAAAATTCAACCATACTGCGTTTG
>CACXYD010000020.1 GCA_902771755.1 uncultured Ruminococcus sp.
TTGTAGGCGAAAATGCTAAAAAGGCTGTTGCAGAAATGAAAGACGGCGATGTTGTTCTTCTCCAGAACACTCGTTTCAGAAAAGAAGAAACAAAGAATCTTGAGCCGTTCTCATCAGAACTCGCTTCACTTGCTGATGTATTCGTAATGGATGCATTCGGTTCAGCTCACCGTGCGCATTGCTCAACAGTAGGTGTTACAGACCACATTAAGGACACAGCAGTAGGTTACCTCATGCAGAAGGAAATCGACTACCTCGGCAATGCCGTTGAAACTCCTGTTCGTCCGTTCGTTGCAATCCTCGGCGGTGCTAAGGTTGCCGACAAGCTCAATGTTATTTCAAACCTCCTCGAGAAGTGCGACACACTCATCATCGGCGGTGGTATGGCTTACACATTCCTCAAGGCTCAGGGCAAGGAAGTTGGTCTTTCACTCGTTGACGATACAAAGATTGACTACTGTAAGGAAATGATGGCTAAGGCTGAAAAGCTCGGCAAGAAGCTCCTTCTCCCAATCGACACAACAATCGCCGCAGGTTTCCCTGATCCTATCGACGCTGAAATCGAAGTTAAGGTTGTTGATTCAGACAAGATTCCTGCTGACATGGAAGGTCTTGACATCGGCACAAAGACACAGGAACTCTTTGCAGACGCTGTAAAGAACGCAAAGACTGTTGTTTGGAACGGTCCTATGGGCGTATTCGAGAACCCAACTCTTGCAAAGGGTACAATTGCTGTTGCTAAGGCTCTTGCCGACACAGACGCAACAACAATCATCGGCGGCGGCGACAGCGCAGCTGCTGTTATTCAGCTTGGTTTTGCTGACAAGATGAGCCACATCTCAACAGGCGGCGGCGCATCTCTTGAATACCTCGAAGGCAAGGTTCTTCCGGGTATCGCAGCAATCGCTGACAAATAATTTAATCAAATAAAAGGGCGGATTTTTCCGCCCTTACTGATTTAACCCTACACGGACACTTTTAAATCTGAGTAAGGCTCTGCTTTGCTCGCAAGGAGCAGAGCCTGCGACAGATTGCAAGCGGTGCTAAGGAGCGTTAGCTCCTCAGTGTTTTAGCAGAAGAATCTTGCTTCTGCTAAAGCACTGATTTGTCTTCGCCACTTTAGAGGTGAAGACATCTGCACTTTGCTTACGCAACTTACTTTATTAAATAAAAACATATTCTGAAAGGACAATTATCATGGATAAGTCAAAGAGAAAAGCAATTATCGCAGGCAACTGGAAAATGAACAAAACTCCAAAGGAAGCTAAAGAGCTCCTCAACGCTATTACTCCCCTCGTTAAAGATGCAGGTTGTGAAGTAATCGCTTGTGTTCCTTATGTTGACCTTGCAACAGCACTTGAGGCTACAGAAGGCACAAATGTTAAAATCGGTGCAGAAAACTGTCACTGGGCTGAAAGCGGCGCTTTCACGGGCGAAATCTCAACAGGTATGCTCAAGGAAATGGGCGTTGAATATGTAGTTCTCGGTCACAGCGAGAGAAGACAGTATTTCGGTGAAACAGACGAAACTGTTAACAAGAGAACAAAGGCTGCTCTTGCTGCAGGTCTTAAGCCAATCGTTTGCGTTGGCGAACTCCTCTGGGAGCGTGAGTGCGACATCACAGAAGAAGTTATCGCAAGACAGATTAAGCTTGACCTCTTCAATGTAACAGAAGAAGAACTCAAGAATGTTGTTATCGCTTACGAGCCTGTATGGGCTATCGGCACAGGCAAAACTGCAACAGCTGATCAGGCTGAAGAAGTTTGCTCATTCATCCGTGCTACAATCGCTAAGCTTTACAATCAGGCTGCTGCCGATGCTGTTACAATTCAGTACGGCGGTTCAATGAACGACGGCAACGCTGACGAACTCCTCTCAAAGACAGATGTTGACGGTGGTCTTATCGGCGGTGCATCACTCGTTGCTGAGAAGTTTGCCGCAATCGTAAAGGCTGCAAGCAAGTAATTTAAACAGTATATTAAACACAATGCCGTGTCCTTTTGGACACGGCACAAAAGTCTGTAATCGGCTTTTGATTTTGTTTTTTGCATAACAAGATTGTGTATGCTTTATGGAAAGGACACGCAAAATGAAAAAACCGGTAATTTTAATGATTCTTGACGGCTTTGGTATTGCTCCCGAAAAAGGCAACGCTATCAAGGCTGCCAAAAAGCCAAATATCGACAAGCTTTTTGCATCTAATCCGCTCACACAGATTGGTGCATCGGGTATGGATGTAGGTCTTCCTGACGGTCAGATGGGTAACTCTGAAGTCGGTCACACAAATATGGGTGCCGGCAGAATCGTTTATCAGGAACTCACAAGAATTACAAAGACTATCAACGAGGACAAGCTCAAAGAGAACGAGGCTATTGTTGACGCAATGGACAAGGCTCTCAAGAACGGCACAGCACTTCACCTTATGGGACTTCTCTCAGACGGCGGTGTTCACAGCCACATTGAGCATCTCTACGGTATTCTTGAACTTGCTAAGAAAAAGGGTCTTAAAGATGTTTATATTCACGCATTCCTTGACGGCCGTGATGTTCCGCCTTCAAGTGCCGCAGAATATGCAGACAAGCTTCTTGACAAGCTCAAAGAAATCGGCGTAGGCAAGGTTGCCACAGTTGAGGGCAGATACTACGCAATGGACAGAGATAACAACTGGGACAGAGTTGAAAAGGCATATGCCGCTATGGTATATGGCGAAGGCAACAAGGCAGACTGCCCTGTTTGTGCAATTAAGAACTCTTACAATGACGGTGTAACAGACGAATTTGTTGTTCCTTGTGTTATTGAGGGCGGCGCTCAGGTTAAGCCAAACGACAGCATCATCTTCTTCAACTTCCGTCCTGACAGAGCAAGAGAGATTACAAGAACATTTGTTGATCCTGATTTCAAGGGCTTTGAGAGAAAGAACGGTTTCTTCCCTGTAAACTTTGTTTGCATGACTCAGTATGACGCAACAATGCCTAATGTTGAAGTTGCATTCAAGCCACAGGTTCTCAAAAACACACTCGGCGAGTATGTATCAGACAAGGGTATGACACAGCTTAGAATTGCCGAAACAGAGAAGTATGCTCATGTAACATTCTTCTTCAACGGCGGTGTTGAAAAGCAGTATCCGGGTGAGGACAGAATCCTTGTTAAGTCACCTGCTGTTGCAACATATGACCTCCAGCCTGAAATGAGCGCTTACGAGGTTACAGACAAGCTTGTTCCCGCAATCAAAAGCGGTAAGTACGATATGATTATCCTCAACTACGCTAACTGCGATATGGTTGGTCACACAGGTGTATTCGAGGCAGCTGTAAAGGCTGTTGAGGCTGTTGACACTTGCGTTGGCAAGGTTGTTGACGCAATCAAAGAAATGGGCGGTGTTGCTCTTATCACAGCCGACCACGGTAATGCAGATAAGATGGTAGCAGAGGACGGTTCACCGTTTACTGCCCACACAACAAACCCTGTTCCTTTCTGCGTAGTAAACTACGACTGCGAACTTCGTGAGGGCGGCAGACTTGCCGATATCGCTCCGACAATGCTCCAGATTATGGGACTTGAACAACCCGAAGAAATGGACGGCAAGAGCCTTATTAAGTAATTTATTTTACTGATTATATACAGAGCCACCGAGTAATTTCGGTGGCTTTTGTTTTATTCATACGGCAATGAAATCCGTCTTTGACGGGTGAAATTCACCGTTAGCGAGTGAAATTTGCTACGCAAGTGAAATCGACCTGCGGTCGGTGGCGGTCGTGCAGACAGTTTTATCAAACTTAAAATACAATTCCCGACCAATTTTGAATTGCTACGCAAACAATTGTCATTTGCGCAAGCCGTAGGGGCGGATATTATCCGCCCGCAAGTAAAGGCACATAATATTTGCTAAAAATAAAATATTATAAAAGCGATAATGTCATTCTTATCACATCAAAAACTATGTATAAACAAATAAAATTCATTAAGACAATGCCACCACAAATTCCCACAACACAAAATTTAAGTTGTAAAATAACGGCGATTGGTGTAAAATAGTATTACTTATGTATTGTTAATTTTATGGCAGAGAAGGAGAAAATTTGATTAAGTTACGAAGGTATCTTGCATACTACAAAAAAGAATGTATCATCGGTCCGCTTTGCAAGCTGTTTGAGGCAATTCTCGAATTGCTCGTTCCGCTTGTTATGGCAGGAATTATCGACAACGGTGTGCGAAACGGCGACACGGCATACATCTGGAGAATGGGCGGTCTGCTCGTTATTCTTGCGGCTGTAGGACTTTGCAGTGCGCTTGTGTGTCAGTATCTTGCATCAAAGGCATCTCAGGGTGTGGGAACAAGACTTCGCCGAGATTTGTTTTTGCACATAAACAAACTCTCACATGCAGAGTTGGACAAGCTTGGCACACCGTCACTCATAACACGAATCACATATGACACCAATCAGGTTCAGCAGTCCGTTGCAATGGCAATCCGCTTGCTCACAAGAGCGCCGTTTATTGTTATCGGCTCAATGGTTATGGCAATGACAATCAACCTTAAAATGTCGATTATTTTCTTCATTGCGGCTATACTGATTGCCGTTACTCTTTACCTAATTATGACAAAGAGTATTCCGATTTTCGAGAAAATGCAGAAAAAACTCGACAGAATCAGCCTTATCTGCCGTGAAAATCTTTCGGGCAACAGGGTTATCAGAGCCTTTTCAAAGCAGAAAAACGAGAAAAAGCGTATTGACAATTCAACCGAAGATTTGGCAAAAACTTCAATCAGAGTCAGCATTCTTTCGGCACTTTTAAGTCCTGTCACCTACATCATCACCAATGTTGCAATTATTCTCATCATCTGGTTCGGCGCTCAGAATGTCAACGCAGGCAACGGAATGCTTTCGGGTGACATCATCGCTCTTGTAAACTATATGACGCAGATTTTGCTTGCAATGATTGTTGTTGCAAACCTTGTTGTTCTTCTCACAAAGGCAAGTGCAAGTGCGGCAAGACTTAACGAAGTGTTTGAAACTCAGCCGAGTGTGTGCGAAAACACTACCGAAAACATCGAAATTTCAGAGAGCGAAAGCACTCCGAAAATTGAATTTGACAATGTAAACTTCACATACGGCACGGGCGATGATGAGCTTGAGGACATCAGCTTTAAAATCAAGCGTGGTCAGACGGTCGGTCTTATCGGCGGTACGGGTTGCGGTAAAAGTACGCTTGTCAACCTTATCCCCCGTTTTTACGATGCAACACAGGGTACTGTCAGCGTTGACGGCAGAAATGTTAAGGACTATCCGTTCTTACAGCTCCGTTCACAGATTGGCATTGTTCCTCAGCAGTCAATTCTTTTCAAGGGAACAATCCGTGACAATATGAAGTGGCAGAACAAAGATGCAACGGACGAGGACATTATAAATGCTCTCAAAATTGCACAGGCATACGAATTTGTAAGCAAGCTTGAAAAAGGTCTTGACAGCTTTGTTGAACAGGGCGGTAAGAACTTCAGCGGTGGTCAGCGTCAGCGACTTTGTATTGCCAGAGCGCTCACAGGCTCACCGAAACTTCTCATCCTTGACGACAGCTTTTCGGCTCTTGACTTTGCAACAGATGCGGCACTCAGAAAGGCTTTGCGTGAAAACACAAAGGATATGACCGTAATAATCGTCACACAGCGTTGCTCAACAATTAAGAACGCAGACCTTATTCTTGTGCTTGATGACGGCAGACTTGTGGGCAAAGGTCAGCACGACGAATTGTTTGAAAACTGCGAAACCTACCGTGAAATCTGTCTTTCACAGCTTAATGAAGAGGAGGCAAAAAGATGAAAAATTCAGCAAAAAAATCCTCCTCTGTAAAAAAGGTACTCAAAAAAATCAAGCCGTATTCGTTTTATCTGATTATGGCTCTTGTGAGCGCAATCATCAGCGTTTCGCTCACGCTCTATATTCCTGTTCTTACGGGTAATGCAATCGACAACATTATTGACAAAGGCAATGTTGACTTTGCAAGCGTTTTGCAGATTCTTGCATACATCGGTGTAGGCATTGGCGGAGTGGCACTTTTCCAATGGATTATGACCTACTTCACCAACATTGTCAGCTACCGCACAGTTCGTGACCTCAGACGAGAGGTTTTTGAAAAATTTAACACAGTTCCTCTCTCCTACATCGACACAAATTCTCACGGTGACCTTATCAGCCGAGTAATCAACGATGTTGACGCAGTCGGTGACGGTCTTACACAGATGTTTCTACAGCTTTTTTCGGGCATTGTTACAATTGTCGGCACGCTTGTGTTCATGCTGACAATCAACTGGAAGATTGCCCTTGTGGTAGTAGTTCTCACACCGCTTTCGCTCTTTGTTGCGGCATTTATCGGCAAGATGATACACAACCGTTTTACCCGTCAGCAGGCGCTCAACGGCGAAATTTCATCATATGTTGAGGAGCATATCGGTAATCAGAGAATTGTAAAGGCTTTTTCATATGAGGACAGAGCTTTTGAAGAATTTGAAAAGTACAACGATGAACTTCTTGAAGTGGGATTCAAGGCGCAGTTTGCAGGCGCACTTGCCAACCCGTCAACAAGATTCGTGAACGCATTGGTTTATGCCGCAGTAGGCATTATGGGCGCTCTGTTTGCCGTTGCAGGCACACTTTCGGTCGGACAGTTATCATGCTTCCTCACCTACGCAAATCAGTACACAAAGCCGTTTAACGAAGTTACAGGCGTGCTCACGCAGTTGCAGACAGGCATTGCGGCGGCAGGACGAGTTTTTGAAGTTCTTGAGGCAGATAACGAAATTCCCGACAACAGCACAAAAGAGATTGAGCATTGCGAGGGCAATGTCAAGATTGAGAATGTAAACTTCTCCTACACAAAGGAAAAGCCGCTCATCACAAACTTTTCGCTTGATGTCAAGAGCGGCAGTCACATTGCCATTGTAGGCCCGACAGGTTGCGGCAAAACAACATTCATCAATCTTCTTATGAGATTCTACGACACGGACAGCGGCAAAATCAGCATTGACGGTGTTGACATTATGGACATCACCCGTGACAACCTCAGAAAATGCTACGGAATGGTTCTTCAGGACAGCTGGCTGTTCAACGGAACGATTATGGAAAACCTGCGTTACGGCAATGAGAATGCAACCGAAGAAGAAGTTATTGCCGCTGCAAAGGCAGCATATGCGCACTCATTCATTCGCCGTATGTCTGACGGCTACAACACCGTAATCAGCGAGGACGGCGGTAATCTCAGTCAGGGACAGAAACAGCTTTTGTGTATTGCAAGGGCGATGCTTACAAACCCGTCAATTCTTATTCTTGACGAGGCTACTTCATCAATCGATACCCTTACCGAAATTCGTGTTCAAAAGGCTTTTGCCAAGATGATGAAGGGCAAAACAAGCTTTGTTGTTGCTCACAGACTTTCAACAATCAAGGAAAGCGATGTTATCCTTGTTATGAAGGACGGCAACATCATCGAACAAGGCACACACGAGGAGTTGCTTGTCAAAGGCGGATTCTATAATAAACTTTATAACAGTCAGTTTGCCAAGCAATAATAAAAAATACCGTATTGTCGGTAACATTCTTCGGTAGTGAAATCCGTCTTTGACGGGTGAAATCTGACTTTGTCAGGTGAAATCGTCCTTACGGACGGTGAAATCGACCTGCGGTCGGTGGTGGTCGTGAAGATAGTTTTATTGAATCTAAAATTTAATTCCCGACCAATTTTGATTTGCTACGCAAACAAATGGCATTTATCCAACCGCAAAATATCTGATATATACAAAACGAGGTCATCAGCTAAAAACTGATGACCTCTGTTTTTTTATTATTAACTTTTAATCCGAAAGGGATTTTTCAACATTGATTATCGGGTAAAGCTTTTCGTCAATTGACTTGATTTTCTCGATTGCACTTTGTTTAATCTGTCTTTCTGTAAGGTCAAGTCCGTATGGAATGACCATATCAAAGACAACATTTGTATGCGTACTGCCCTTCACGATTCTGAAATCGTGGATTGAATACTCGGGGTTAAGCTCGCACAAGCCCTCCTCCACCTTCATTTTAAGTTCATTTGTGAACGCATCATTTGATGCAATCGGATCCATATGTATGGTTGCAAAGCAGTTGTACTTGTTTTCAAGCTGTTTTTCCGTCAAATCAATTGCATCGTGTGCCTCGAGAATATCTTCATCACACGGCACTTCCGCATGGAGTGAAACAAAGCATCTGCCGGGGCCGTAATCGTGGATAATCAAATCGTGAATACCGACAATTGTTTCATTTTTCAACACGGTTTCCTTGATTTCATCGACAAACTCGGGATCGGGTGCTTTTCCGAGGAGCGGTGAAAGGCTCTCTCTGAATGTGCTGACACCGGTAAAAAGTATGAACAGCGAAACGCACACACCGAGCCAACCGTCAATCTGAACACCTGTTGAGGCTGAAATAAGAAGTCCGATGATTACAACCGAGGTTGCAATGCAGTCGGTCAAAGAATCGAGTGCCGCCGCTTTGAGTGCGGTTGAATTTATTTTTCTTGACAATCCCGAATTGAAGAAGTACATCCAAAGCTTGACGAAAATTGATGCAACCATTATTGCTAGTGAAAGCGTTGAAAATGCCGTGTCGCCCTCGGGAGTGATTATCTTCTCAATTGAGCTTTTGATAAGCTCAACGCCCATTAAAAGGATTACAACGGAAATTCCCATTCCTGCCACATATTCATACCTACCGTGACCGAACGGATGCTCTCTGTCGGCAGGACGGCTTGCAAGCTTAAAGCCGAGAAATGTAACAACCGAACTGCCGGCATCGGAAAGGTTGTTGAGGGCATCAGCAATGATAGAAACCGATGCCGAAACTATTCCGGCAAGCAATTTTCCGCCGAACAGTAACAGGTTCAGAATTATTCCGCAAATGCCCGAAAGGTTGCCATAGGCAGTTCTTACCTTTGGATTATCGCAATTATCGCTGTCTTTAACAAACAGCTTTACAAGTAATTTTGTCAAATAAAACACCAACTAAAATTTATTTACAGCGAATCGTTTCGGCTGAAAACATCGGCAACCTCTGTAATTGAAATATATGCCTTTTTGTCGATTTCACGCACAATTTCTTTCAGCTTGCCAATCTGAAAACGGTTGACAACAAAGTAAATCATAACCTTGTCTTTGCCCGAATATCCGCCCTGAGCCTGCATTACGGTGACACCGCTCTGAAATTCATTTGAAAGGGCATTGCAGATTTCATCGCAACGGCTTACAGACGCAATAATCGTTGCCGCCTTTGCCCTATCAAAACCTTCAACAATGAAGTCAATAGTTTTGAGTGCGGCAAAATATGTAACAATCGAATAAAGCGGAAGAATCCAGCTTTGCAGAATGAAACCGCATACAACATAAAGTACAATGTTATATGCCATAACAAATGAGCCAACCGACACACCGATTTTCTTCGCAAAGATTACCGCCATAACCTCGATACCGTCCATTGCACCGCCGAATTTAATTGCAAGACCACTGCCTATGCCCGAAATCACACCGCCGAATACGGCACAAAGGAGTAAATCAGTTCCCGCAAGCGGAGAAGCCATACTGACATCAACGGGCAGAACATCGGTTATCAGCCACGAAACAAACGAATAAACGGCAACCGTATAGATTGCGTAAAATGTAAACTTCTTTCCCTGCTTTTTAAGTCCGAACAAAAACAACGGCAGATTAAAAAGTATAAGGAAAACCGAAAGCGACAGGCTCTCGGGAGTAAGCTGTGCCGCAAGCATTGCAGTACCCGAAATTCCGCTGTCATAAAGGTTCACGGGATTGAGGAATATTGTAATTCCGAATGCATTGATAATTCCGGCAATTGTGAGAAAAAGCATATTCTTGATTTTGATTGTCTTTCTCGCTCTTTGTAAAAGATTTTTCATTGTCATCATCCTTTGCAGTAAAATCCCATCCCCACATTCACATAAGTATAGCTTAATTGTACCACAATATGAATATTTACGCAAGAAAAGCAAAAGGCACCGAAAAATCGGTGCCTTAATCAGCTTATTGATTATTCCTGAGAATCAGCCTTGGCTTTCTCAATAATTTTCTGAGCAACATTTGCAGGAGTGTCCTCATAGCGAACAAACGCAAATTCAAACGAACCTCTGCCCTGTGTTACCTGACGGATGTAGGTTGCAAAGTCATCCATTTCTGCCATAGGAACTTCCGCTTCAACAATCTGTGTTCCGTTTTCACCCGGCTGCATACCGAGAACACGGCCTCTGCGCTTGTTGACCTCGCCCATTACATCGCCCATATTCGTATCGGGGACATTGGCTTTAAGACTTCCGATTGGCTCAAGAAGTGTCGGAGATGCATTCGGGATACCGTTCTTATAAGCAAGGGATGCAGCAGTTTTAAATGACATTTCGGAGGAGTCAACGGGATGATATGAACCGTCATAGAGAGTAGCCTTGATGCCTACCATTGGATAGCCTGCAAGAACACCCTTCTTGATTGAATCCTGAAGTCCCTTTTCAACAGCAGGGAAGAAATTCTTCGGAACTGCACCGCCGACAACTCTTTCGGCAAATACAAGACCGTCTGAATCACACGGCTCAAACTCAATCCAAACATCACCGAACTGACCGTGACCGCCGGACTGCTTTTTATATCTGCCCTGTGCGGAAACCTTTTTGCGGATAGTTTCTCTGTACGCAATCTTCGGCTTTTTGAGGACTGCGTCAACATTATACTTTGTTTTAAGTCTTGAAATTACAACATCAAGATGCTGTTCGCCGAGTCCCGAAAGGAGCATTTCGTGGGTTTCGTGGTTTGAAACAAGCTTGATTGTCGGATCTTCGTCCGAAAGCTTTGCAATGCCCTGAGCAACCTTATCCTCGTCACCCTTCTTTGCGGGATACACAGCCATTGTATATGATGATGACGGATAGTCGATTCCGTCAAGAACAACCTTTCTGAGAGGTGAACAGAGTGTGTCACCTGTTTTTGTTGACGCAAGTTTCGGGATTGCGCCGATGTCGCCTGCACCGATGTACGGAACATCCGTCTGCTTTTTACCGCTTACGGAAAGCACCTTTGTGATTCTCTCCTGTGCGCCTGTACGCATATTGATGAGAGGAGCGTCCGAGCTTACCTTACCCGAAACAACCTTAACATATGAAAGTCTGCCGATAAACGGATCTGCAACTGTCTTGAATACGATTGCGGCAGCCGCACCGCCGTCATTAACCGATACATCAACGGGTTCACCGCCAAGGTCAACACCGATTTCACCGCTCTTGTCAGCCGCTGACGGAGCAAGCCATGTAAGACTGTTCAAAAGCTGATCAATTGCGAATGTATTGTGAGCGTCACCGCAGAATACAGGGCAGATTGTGCCGTCCTTGACACCCTGACTTACACCGAGAATGATTTCTTCGGGAGTAAACTCCTCGCCCATGATGAACTTGTCAAGAAGTTCTTCGCTTGTTTCAGCAACAGCCTCTTTGATAGCCTCACGCAAGCCCTCAAGTCTGTCACCCATATCGGGAAGTGCAGTCTGCTTTACACTTCCGTCTGTGCCGTATTCATAAGCCTTGTAATCAAAAAGATTGACATAAGTATTAGCCTGACCGTCAACAATGTACGGAACAACAACAGGACAAACTGACGGGCCGAATGTTGCCTTCAAACTCTCGAATACACGATAGAAACGGGCGCTTTCATCGCAAAGACCGTTTACAAAGAACACCTTTGTAAGTCCTGCCTTTGTAGCCGCCTCAACTGCTTTTTCAGTACCTACGCAGACACCGTCCTTACCCGAAACAACGATAAGTGCTGTGTCAGCCGCTCTCATGCCCTCTGCAACACCGCCCGCAAAATCAAAAAGACCGGGAGTGTCGATGAGGTTGATTTTTGTATTTTTCCATTCAATCGGGGCAACTGCCGTCATGATTGAAGTCTGTCTTTTAATTTCCTCGCTGTCAAAATCAAGGACTGTGTTGCCGTCTGCAACCTTACCGAGTCTTTCGCTCATCTTTGAGAGATAGAGTATTGACTCCGCAACCGAAGTTTTGCCGCTGCCGCTGTGTCCTGCGAGGGCAATATTAAGAATTTTTTTAGCGTCGTATTGTTTCAAAAGTGAAATCCCCTTTCGTAAAATTTCTATTCTAATCAAATTTATTTCGACAAAATTAAACAATAGTGTCAATTAATACGAAATTATTATAGCATATTTGTGTAAAATAAACAACCGAATTATGGCAAAATAAAAAAATTCACCCTTTGCCCAAATGGACGAGGGGTGAATTGTGCAAATTGCTTTTTTGTTTTATTTTAAGCCGAAAAACATACAGATTTTGGCAAGGTCAATTGTGCATTTTAACGATTGGGTTCTTTAAGAAACAATTTTCGACAAAAGAAAAGGCTCTCAGAAACGAGAGCCTTAAAAGTTTTAATTATTCGAGAACCGCACCCTGTGCGCCTGATGTAACAAGCTTTGCATAACGAGCAAGGTAGCCTGTTGTAATCTTTGGCTGACGGGGTTTCCACTCTGCCTTACGCTTTGCAAGCTCTTCGTCAGAAACGAGGAGGTTGATTGTGTTTGCAGGAATGTCGATTTCAATCATATCGCCCTCTTTAACAAGTGCGATTGGACCGCCGACTGCTGCCTCAGGAGATACATGGCCGATAGCCGCACCTCTTGTTGCGCCTGAGAAACGACCGTCTGTGATAAGAGCAACGCAGTTGCCCAGACCGCTGCCCATAATAGCAGAAGTCGGGTTGAGCATTTCTCTCATACCGGGACCGCCCTTAGGGCCTTCGTATCTGATAACAACAACCTCACCGGGGTTGATTTTGCCGTCATAAATTGCACTGAGAGCATCTTCTTCGCAGTCAAATACTCTTGCAGCACCCTTGTGGTGCATCATTTCCTCTGCAACGGCACTTCTCTTAACAACAGAACCGTCAGGAGCAAGGTTACCCTTGAGGACTGCGATACCGCCTGTTTTGCTGTACGGATTTGTAACAGGACGAATGATGTCTGTATCCTTGATTTCACAACCCTTGATGTTCTCGCCTACAGTCTTGCCTGTTGCTGTGATAAGGTCTGTGTCAAGAATTCCGATTTTTGTAAGCTCGTTCATTACGGCATAAACACCGCCTGCCTCGTTGAGGTCCTCCATGTATGTGTGACCTGCAGGAGCAAGGTGACAAAGGTTTGGAGTCTTTTTGCTGATTTCGTTAGCAATGTCAAGATTAAGCTTAACACCAGCCTCTTTTGCGATTGCAGGAAGGTGGAGCATTGTATTTGTTGAACAGCCGAGAGCCATATCAACTGTAAGAGCATTCATAAATGCCTTTTCTGTGAGAATGTCACGAGGACGGATATCCTTTTCAAGGAGTTCCATAACCTTCATGCCGGCATGCTTTGCAAGCTTGATTCTGTCTGAGTAAACGGCAGGAATTGTGCCGTTGCCCTGAAGTCCCATACCGATTGCCTCGGTAAGGCAGTTCATACTGTTGGCTGTGTACATACCCGAACATGAACCGCATGACGGACAAGCCTTGTTTTCAAACTCGGCAAGTTCTTCTGCAGTAATCTTGTTTGCTGTGTAAGCACCAACTGCCTCAAACATACTTGAAAGACTTGTCTTTTTGCCCTTAACATGGCCTGCAAGCATAGGACCGCCACTTACGAAAACTGTCGGAACATTAATTCTTGCGGCAGCCATAAGCATACCCGGAACATTCTTGTCGCAGTTAGGAACCATTACAAGTGCGTCAAATGCGTGAGCCTTTGCCATAGCCTCTGTTGAGTCTGCGATAAGCTCACGGGTTACGAGGGAATACTTCATGCCCTCATGTCCCATGGCAATACCGTCACAAACAGCGATTGCAGGGAACACAATCGGAACACCGCCTGCAAGAGCAACGCCCTGCTTTACGGCATCAACAATCTTATCTATATTCATATGTCCCGGAACGATGTCGTTCTTGGAGCTTACAATACCGATAAAAGGTTTCTTGATTTCTTCTTCAGTAAGACCGAGAGCATTCAAAAGTGAACGCTGTGGGGCTGTACTTACGCCGTCCTTTATAACTGAACTTTTCATTGTAAACACCCTTTCCATAATTATCAATCGGAACAAATTCACATAAAAATCTTTCAATTGTTCCGAAATAAAACACAGTGAAAATTTCTGTATTGTTAATCTTAATTTTAGCACATCGGCTGTTTAAAATCAACGATTTTACCAAAAGATTTAACTAAAATCAATCATTGATTATTCTGCCCTTTTCAACATTCGGCATAATGAAATTATCTCTCGAATATTCCCACAACTTTTTTGAACCGTCAGCCGTGTTTTTGTTGCGGTCAAGAATACTGTGTAGGTGAACAATATGCTCAACCCATGCTTTGCCGTCTGTTGCGTCATTGAGCATTGCGGGCTGAATGTTATCCATTGTGTGGGCAAACTTTGCCTCGGCTGTTTCGCCGCTTTCAAATTCAAGCCAAAGGTTCATAAGCTTTTCGCCCTGATCATCAGGGAGAAGTCCGAAAATCCTCTTTGCGGCCTTCATTTCACGCTCTGCCTGAGTTTTCTTTGCCTCCTCATCATAGGCATATGTATCGCCTGCGTCAATCTCGACAATATCGTGAATGAGGAGCATTGTCATTGTTTTAAGCACATCAATTTCCGAGTTTGCGTACTCGGAAAGCAGAACGGTCATTATCGCCATATGCCATGCGTGTTCGGCATCGTTTTCCTTTTTCTGAGCATCGGAAAGATAGGTTTGACGGGTGATGAACTTTTCCTTGTCAATTTCTTTTATAAAGTCAAACTGCTTTTCAATTCTTGATTTTTCCATAGTTTTTTCTCCTAAAATTTCAGCCTGCACATGGGCATAGTGCAGGCTTTGTGTGATTATTTATTTACAACAGGGATTTTAGTTTTGTCGTATTCATCCAGTCTGTTGCCGTAGAGGTAGTAGTTGGTTTCTTTTACAACAACAGGCGAAAGCACAATTACGGCAATAAGGTT
>CACXYD010000021.1 GCA_902771755.1 uncultured Ruminococcus sp.
ATCGTCTACATATGTATTCGATTGTAGATGAACGTATTCATGTTAATTTTCGCATGGTTCATAATAGGTTTCAAGACGTGGATTTATTTGACGGTTACAATTACTGCGTTAAGTTCGGGGAATATTAGTTTTTATATGACAAACTATCTTCACGAACGGAAAGCGGCACACTCTCCAATCGGAAAATGTGCCGTCTGATTAAATTATTTAATTTTTATTCTTCCGTTGTATCGTGGGGAAGAGAATCATAGATTGTCTTGAAGCTTGTGCTGCATCCGCCGAATACATTTGAATTGCCTGTGTAGTCATTGTAGTATGTGCGGAGCAATCCGTTTGCATCTGTGTAGCGTACATATGAACGAGCCACAACAGGAATTTCCTTTGCAGGTGCGTTTTTTTCGTATGTTACAACAAGTGAATAGATACGGTATGTGTTTGCCTCATTGTTGAAATGGTCAGCCGCAACAATGCCGTTAAGACCGCCAACCTTACTTGTGCAGTTTACATTTTTAATGTATTTGTAGGTGCTTGTTGTGTCAACACCGTTTACATTTTTACCGTTGTATTCAAGCTTGTAGTCCGACTTGCCACCTGCAAACTTCTGTGCTGTGTCGGTTCTTGCAAGAACATAGCCGTATTCAAGTGACTTGTCATTCAGCTCACAAAGCTCGGAAATGAGATTTTCGCTGATGCTTGTAACAAATCTAAGACCTGACTTTGAATATGCAGGAGTTGATTCGATTCCGCCCGGATAGTTTTCGTCCTTATCAGAGTTACGAATCTGAGCACCGAACAATCCGAAATCGCTGTAGGTGTTCTGCGAAGTTTCCTTTGTATCATCTGCAGTTTTGCCGACAGTGCCGAGGTCAATCCAGTGTGCAAAGAGGTGAACCTCACCTGCGAATGTATCACTGTACTTCATTGCAGTGCCGTCTTTGTAATACCAACCTGCAAATACCTTTGTGTTTGCGGAAACAGTCGGAATGTCGTAGAATTCGCTGACTTTGCCGTTTACAAGTTTATATTTGCTGTCGGCTGCCGCAGAATAGGTTCTGAACAGGTCACTTGATTCTTCCGTACTCTTGCCGTCAAGGTTTGAATGGAAGTAAACCTTTGTTTCTGCCCACTGTGCAACAAGTGTAACAGACATTACTGTATCATCTTTCGCAAGCTCTCCGTAGGTTGTGTCATCGTCAACATCGGTTGTTTCATACTTCCAGCCGATAAAGCCGTAGCCGTCCTTTGTCGGAGTTTTGTCTGTACCAAGATTTGTGCTGTTCCAGTAAACATTTGTTTTTGCGTCAACAGATGTTTTGCCGTCAATATTACCGCCGTTAAGGTCATAGTTTACACTGTAACCGCCCTTTGGATTGAACTTTGCGTAGAATACCGTTGAAGTGTGACCGTCACGGCCGTTAGGAATAAGATTTGTGATGAGCGGTGTTACCTTGTTGCCGTCAATATCGGCAAGTTTCGGAACATAGTCCTTAACTGATGTTTTGCCGTTTTCGTCAACATACCAACCGCCAAACTCATAGCCTGTTGACGCTGTGGCTGATGAACCGCTGAATGTTGCTGAATCTCCGCCGTTTACGGTTTCTGAATTGTTAGAAACCGTACCGCCGCCAATCTTCCATGGTTTGTACTCAACAATGTACTGGAGCGGTGTATAGAAGAACACGATTGTATTCTGACTTGCGTCCTGTGAGAGTTTGATTGAAATTTTATTGCTTACCCATGTCATTCCCTCATAAGGAAGAGCGGTTTCGGTTACGGTTGCACCGTAGTCGCAGTTTTCAACAGTCTTTGTCGGAAGAAGAATATCTTTGTCCGCAATATTATCAAGGTCTGTAATATCTGTGCCGTAGCGCAGGTAGTACACCTTGTAGCCTGTTGTGCCTCTTTTGTAGAAGATATAAAGCTCGTTGCCGTTCTTTGTAACTTCAAATGTAAAGCCGTTGTCGGCTGAGTAGGTAACATTGCCCTCAAGAGCCGTTGCGTGTTCTGTATCAAGTGTAAAGCCGTCAAAAAGGAGCGGATTTACCGAAATATTGCCGATGTCTGCAATGCCCTTGATGATTGAACCTGTTTCTTCGGAATAGTCACCTGTGCCGTCGGTTTTGTAGTTTGTGCCTGTTGTTCCTGCCTTTTGGAGCATATAATGAACAACATACGGAGCAACTGTTGCGTTCTTTGTGTAGTAGAATGTAATCACATTGTCAGGTGAACTTACATAGTGACCGTTGCTGTCCTTTGTAACCGAAAGTACCTGAGTTTTGTATGTGTCATCGGGCACATAGTCTGCAACAACCTGAAATTTTTCGGTAACAATTGAGGATGTTGTTGTTACAACCTTTTTACCGTAGTTGCCTGAAATTCCCTGACTGTAGGTCTTATCATTGATAAGCGGTTTTTCCTGTGTGTTGTATCTGTATTCAACAGTGTAAGAAATTTCGGGAACTTCTGCATATGTGAATGTGTAAACATTATTTGTTACATCACCGACCTCATCGTATTCCATCTGAATTGAATGGCCTGAAACTGTCGGATAGTAACCGTTTGTATACTTGTCAAACAACTCGCCCTTTGTGCCTGTTTTCGGTTCAAAGGTGTGGGTTGTACCCTCAAAGCGGAAACCCTCGGTGTCATCTGCAATAATTTCGTGCCAAAGGTTGTCTGATGTGAGATAAACATATCTGCTGTCGTCATCAAGACTGCGAACTGTGTTGTCCAAAGGAGATGGACAAAGTTCATTGAGCTGCTTTTTTATGCTTTCATCCACACCCTTTTCAAGTGCGTAGTGGATAACATAGGGGACAGATGATTGGCTTCCCCAGTCGGCGTAAACATTGAGGTCATTTGTAAGCATATAGTCAAGCGGCGAGAATGCAGTAACCTTTGAATCCTTGATGAATTTCCAACCGTCAAAAATGTGGTCTGCACCCGAAGGGTCTTTAGGAATATCAATACTGCCGATTACATTGCCGTGACCCTGATGACGGATTTCAAGAAGTCCGTCTGCACGAACATAGCCTTTTCTTGTGCCGTCATCAACATAAATATATTTTGATGACTTGCCCTTGCCTGTGTAGGTGAATACAGAATCGTCAAATCTGCCGAGGCGATAGAAATAGTTGCCGCTCTTTACATATGTTCTCTTATCTTTATCGTAAGAAACTGTGTAAACACCCTTGCTGTCAGGCTTTGCACTGCCGAGAAGCTGCAGCCAAATTGCACTTGTTTCCTTTGTTTCGGAATGTTCAATGGCATCAAGACGATTGATTATAATATCATCATCTGTTACATCTTCGTTTTCAAAGTCAACCATACTGCTGTAGCTGTCAAAAATTCTTACGCTGTGGTCAACAGGAATCCACTTTGCATACAAAGTGAGGTCATTTGCCGGCATTGTGAGGTCATCCCAGTCAACTTCCGAACCTGCATAGCAACCTGGGGAAGTGTACCAACCGCCGAATTCGTAGGCGTTTTTTTCAAGAGTGTCGGGATACATCGGAGTAAAGTTTTTGTCTTTCAAAGACTGTTCATACTCTATATCCTCGCCGTAACCGACATTTGAAGTCTGTCCCTTTGCATTTTCATAGTGATTGTAGTTGTAGAACTTTAGATTATAGCTGTTTCTTGTGTAGTAGAATTTGGCTGTAAAGCTTTCAAGTCCGTCAGCGTCATCATTAGGGTCGTCGATGATGTTACCGCCACGATATGCCATATTATTACCGCTGTTTGGCTTAGGAACCTGAACATATTCTTTGTAGGTGAAACCCCTTAATGCTGTAGGAGTTTCGTTCATTACCTTCTTACTGCTGTTGTATACATCGGCGCAGTCGTCATAGTTGACGATAGGGGCAATCATATTGTAGTAGATTCCGTCCTTGAGGTAATCGGTTTTCTGATTGTCTACAGACGGAACATAACACTCATATATCCATTTTCTCGGAATGTTCCAGTTTACTTCGTTTGAACCGTTATCGAAAAATCCGAGATAGTTTACAGTGGTGTTTTCGTTAAATGCTACGCTTGCGTCACTTGACGGATAAGCGTCAGTATATGCACCAAGGTCGTAAAGGAGGTTGTCATCAAGTCGGCGATAGTTGCCCTTGATAGTCTGGTTGCCGTTGTTGGTGTATGAGTATTTTACAAAATGCTCACCGTTCCAACCTGCAAAGTAAGCTTTTTTAATTACATTTGTTGTGGTAGCATGACTGCCCTCTTTGTCAAAGTAATATTTTTTTGCCCACTTACTTAACTCGTAATCGGATAATGTAACGGTTTTAAATGGGTCTGTAAGCCAAATATCACCGATGTACTGTTCGTATCGAGCAGAAAATTCAATGTAGTAATATTTGAATGTTTTGCCGGAATTGCGTGGTGAATCACTGCCATGCTTTACGGTACCGTCAATGGTAATGCTATATGAACCAAGTTTATAGACCTTTTTTCCGTTTACGGTTTTGTTTAAGATACTGTCCTTAAATTCAGGAATATCATTAACTTCGCCCCAAGAACCGCCGGTGTCGTCACGGCTTAAAAGATAGGTCATAAAAGAACCGTCAACAAGTGCCGATGGATCGTTGAATTTTCTTATGCTGTTTTCGCCCGAACCGAATCGGTAGGTTGAACCGCCCTTGATATATTTCTTACCGTTGCTAAGGTCTTCACGAGCGTATATCATACGCATTGTGTAGACATTACGGTCATAGTAAACATTTACAACGGTTGAGCCGTCACCGTCAACGGTTACATTTTTATCGGCTTTTGCAAAGTGGTATCTTACATGATCCCAGTAATCATCTTTTGTCTTGTCAGATGTTATTGTTTGAGGAAGCGTTTTGTAGTCCTCACCGTTGACAACCTCGGCTGATGTTGCATCGTGGGCTTCACTGTCCCAGTAACTGTAATCATTATCATCGGGGTTTTGTTTCCAGTAAACTACGGTAAATGTTGTTTTTGCACTTTCCCAAATTGCCTTGTATGTGCGGTTTTCGGCAGGCATTTTTGTGGGAAGTACTGCCGCTGTTTTTGTGCTGTTTGTGTCAACGGATTCACTGTTTGTTGAAACAAGCTCCCAACCCTTGAACACATAACCTGCTTTGATAGGTTCGTTTACAAGGAATGAGGATTCATATCTTGCGTAAACAGGCTCTGTTCCGTAGCCGCCGTCAAGGTCAAAGGTGAAAAGGTAGTAGTTTCTGTCATAGTAACTGTTGATGACTGTACTGCCGTCACCTGCAATGCTTGTCGGAATGTGATACAGCGGAGAAAAACCCTCTTTGTCCTTAACAGGCTCGTGAAGTGTTTCCGAATCAATGATTGTGCCTGTAACGGCATAATCTTTCTTTGTGAGCGATGTATCAATTGTGTACTCGTTGTCATAAACATTCTGGAAATAGTACGCAATTGAGTACGGAACTTTTGTTGCCTTGTAGTAAACATTGATTGTTGTGTCACTGTTTACCTGTGCAATGTCAAGGTCGAGTGTGTCCGCTCTGTCAGTTGCTTTGTCGGCATCTGTAGATGACGGGTCACTTTTGTTCCAGTATGCAACATAGCCGAGGTAAGTGGGGCTTACAACAGATTGTTTGAATTCCGTGCCTTTGGTGACCTGTGCTGTGTAGGAACTGTAAATTTCATTGCCTGTGGTGCTGTCAAGATAATTGACGGTAACAGTTACAATGTTTTCCGCCTGTGTGCTGACTGCATTTTTGAAAGATTTTACAACCCTTGAAATCGCCTTTGACTGTGCCTGCGTTTTGTTTGAACTTTCCGAAATAGTAAAACCGCTTTCGTTGTGAACAAACGAGGTTGTAACACGCAGAGCATCGCTTGTTGTTTCATCTTCACCGTCAGATACCTTACATCTGAGGTAAACACTTCCCGAATTGTCCTGAAGTGCAGCGGTCATTGAGTAGGAAACATCAAGTGATGATGAAGTGGCATCATAAATGTTTGCCCAAGTGTTGCTCTTCTCATCTGCAAGAATCTGCCATTGATACTTGCTGTTTTCATTTGTGCTTGCAACCGCATTGAGGGTTGCCTTTTCTTTCTGGGGTATAACCAGATTTTCGGCTTCTTTTCCGTCATAATAAATGCTGACGCTGTCATTTGTGGCAGCGTTAACGGACGGAACGGCTATCACCGCTGAGGTGGCGGCCGTGAGTACAGCCATGACTGTACTCAAAGCTTTGTAGCTGAACTTTTTAAAGTTCGCTTTCATACAAATCATCTCCTGTAACCAATACAATAATACCCTAAAAGATATACCGAGTATATCAATGAAAAAAGCGGAGATTTGCCCCAAAAACACTCCGCCTATTTTATACTGCTATTTTAAATTATTTGTCAGAATTTGTCAAGTAAAAAAGCCTTAAAATCACTGAAAATGATAATGATTATTGTACAAAACAAATAATAGCAATTTACTTGGTTTTTAAGAGCAAGAATTACAAACAACAACCGTATATATCTAATTTTTACGCAAAAAAGACTGCCCATAAAGAGCAGTCTTTCCGAGTTTTATTTTATATAAGCAATTAACTTTATCCGAAAAATCCTGTGAAGAGGTTTACAAGTTTATCCCAAAATGAGGTTTCTTTTGTTTCTTCTTCCTCAACTTTTTTCTCTTCGGGCTTTTCAATTGCGTCCGTTTTGATTACGAACTGAACAGACGAAACATTTGTGTTTTTGGATGATACGAATGAATACGGGTTGCCGTCACCGCCTTTGATTGAAGCGAGAATTTCGTCGATTTTTTCATCGGCAGTTGAATGTGCGTCCGACGCCTGTTCGTAGAATTCTTTTGTTCCGTCAGAGAGTTCGGCTGTGCCGTCACAAAGCGATGAAATGCCGTTGTAGAGCGTACTGCTTCCCGATTTCAAACTCTCTGAGCCGCTGACAAGGTTCTTGCTTCCGCTTGAAATCTCCTTTGTACCCGAAACAATTTTATCGTAGTTTGCGGCAACTGTTGCAACACCGCTTGTATATTCGCTTGTGCCGCTGTCAAGCTGTTCATACGCTGTGACAAGGCTTTGAACTGCCGACTGCAACTTTGTCATATTTACGGACAAATCGGAAAGTTTGTCGGCAAGTGCAGAAATTTCGCTGTCAAACTTTTCGTAGTTGGTTTTGAGAGTTTCAAGTCCGCTTACAAGCTCGGCAGTTCCGCTTTGGAGCGAATTAAGATATGTTTCCGTTCCGCCGATTACAGCCGAGTTTCCGCTCAAAAGGTTGATTACATTGCTCAAACTTTCAATCTGCGCCTGAATTTGTGATGCCTGTGCCGCAAGCTGAGGGTCGGACTCCCAACCGCTTACGGAAGTAATCTGACTTAAAGAATTGTTGAGTGTTTCAATCTGTGACTGCAAAGATGAGATTGCGGTTTGATTGCCGAGGAGTACGGAATCAACATCAAGCACACCACCGCTTGCGTTGCGAACAGCCGCTTTGTACTGCTCATATCCGAGATTTGCCTGAAGATTGAGTGCGCCGTTGTAAAGGTCGGCAATTCCGCTTTTGATTGCCGAAGAACTGTCGGTGAGCTTCTTAAAATCTTCCGTTGACATTGACACATTGCTCAATGCACTGTTGACCTCTTTTAATGCACTCAAAAATTCACTTGAACCGTTGTTGAGGTCGGACGATTTTTGAGTGAGGGTGTCGAGTCCCGACTGCAAAGCAACCGCACCGCTTGAAAGCGATGATATGCCGGAATCAAGCTGTTTTGCTCCGCTGTTAAGGCTCTGCGAACCGCTTGAAAGCTCACTGCTTCCGCTTTTGAGTTTGTTTGCACCGCTGTCAACGCTTTTTGCACCGCTGTTTAGTTTGTCGGAAGCGTCGCTGATTTCGTCAATCATTTCGGTGAGTTCGGAGTCATCAACCTGAATGTCAAGATTGAGCTTTACGGCATTGATTGAAACCGCATCCATTTCAAAATCTTTTACATCGGCGGTGATTTCCGTGTCAATTCCCCTGTCGGGAAGAATTGTGTATGAAAGCTGTTTTGACGAACCGACATTTGCGATTGTCGCCTTGTCGGCTTTGATGTTTGAACACTGCTTTGTGTCAAGTGAAAATGCCGCCTGCAATGCGTAATCGGCATAAAAGTTTTCCTTGCACTTTTTATTCTGTGTTATCTTGAATTTAATTTTTAACTTTCCGCTTTTGCCTGCAAGATTTTCGGGAGTGATTTCCTTGCCGTCAAGGTAATATGTGATGCTGATATTCCACGGAAGTTCGGCACTTTCAAGAGTTCCCTGAAAATAAATTTTGTCCGAATCAGACTTAAAACTTACGCTGTCGCCGTTGTTGCTTACCTTGCCTGTAGCGTTCAGAAGTTTGACATCGGTATATTTTCCGTAGTCGGTAATATCGCCCTTGCCGTAGATATTTACAACATTTACTTCGTCAACATTTGCGTTTGCATCGGCGTTTACATAGATAACTTCTTCTTTTGCAGAATTGTTTTCTTCTGCCGCAAAGGCTGTCGGAATACAGCCTGCGGTCATAAGAACAGCTAAAATTACGGATGTATATTTAATTGACTTTTTCATTGTGTTTCTCTCCTTTTTCTTTTTTGCGTTTGATAAAGGTTTTGTCAAACATATACAGCAGACCCGGCAGAACGAAGAATACCGTTGCGAGTGAACAGAGTGTTCCTTTTCCGAGGAAGAATCCAAGCTGTGACAAAAGTCCGTGTGTTGAAATGTAACCGAGCAAGAATCCGACAACCGTCAGGATAAGTCCCGATGTGATGATTGAAACCGTTGTCTGCGATACTGTTTCGATTACTGCCTGCTTTTTATCAAGTGTGCTTCTGTTTTCCTTGTATCTTTCAGTGAACAGAATTGCGTAGTCAACCGTTGCGCCAAGCTGAATTGAACTGATTATCAAATAGGCAATGTAGAAAATCGTTGAGCCTGTAAAATACGGGATTGCAAGGTTAATCCAGATTGCCGTTTCAATGCTCAAAACGAGGATAACGGGAATTGCAATTGACTTCATTGTTAAGAGCAGAACGAGGAATACCGCTCCGATTGCAACAAGATTCACCTTGACCATATCGGCTGTGATTGTGTCCATAAGGTCATATGTTGAAACGCCCTCGCCTGCAAGATACCAGCTGTCGGGATAATACTTTTGAGCCGTGTTTTTGATTTCTTTTACAAGGTTAAAGGTCTGTTCGCCCTCATATTCCGCATCAACCGAAATTACCATTCTTGAATAATTTTCGGATTCGAGTTTTGAAAGCGTGTCTGCGTCAAGATACTGTTCGGGAACTTCAATTCCGACCGTATCGGCGTATGAAATAATCGACTTCACTCCGTCAATTTCGTGAAGTGAATCGGAAAGCTGTTTTTCGGTTTCTTTTTCGCCTTTCGGAACAAGCATTACATATGTGTCGCTCTTGCCGAACACATTTTCAATGTCCTGCGTATCCGAACCGAGCTGTGTTTGAACTCCAAAAATGTGTGATGCGCCGTAGTAGAAACTGTTTGCATTTGATGCAAGGTATGATGGGAAAATTATAATTATAAAAACAATCGCCATTGGAATCATAACTTTTGTTATGAACTTTCCGAAACCTCTGAATGACGGCAAAAGTCGTTTGTGAGCCGTTTTATCAAGGAGTTTTGAGGACATAAGGATTATTGTCGGCATCAGAACAAATACAGTTACAAGGCTGATTGCAATGCCCTTTGCAAGTGCTCTGCCAAGGTCGGGACCGATTTGGAACTGCATAAGGCACAGTGCAAGGAATCCGATTACCGTTGTAAGTCCGCTTGAAAGAATTGAAGAAGTTGACATACACAGTGCGTTTACCATAGCGGTTTTGTTGTCACTGCATTCCTGACGACATTCGTTGTATCGGTGAATGAGGAAAACCGAGTAGTCAAGTGAAACCGCAAGCTGAAGAATGTTTCCTGCAGCATTTGTTACGAAAGAAATTTCTCCGAATAAGATATTCGAGCCGCTGTTGATTACAACCGCAACGCCTATTCCAAGCAAAATTATGAGCGGTTCAATCCACGAGGTTGTGGTTATTACCAGCACAAATACAACGAAGAGTACGGCTATGACGGAAATTTTTCCGATTTCACTTACTGTGCTTTGGGTTGCAACGGCCGTTGAAACGGCACTGCCCGTCATTTCGTTATCGTCACCGATTATTTTTCTGATATCGTTTACTGCGTCAACTCGCTTGTCTTCGTCAATCGTTACCGAGAAAAGTGCGTTGCCGTCACGATAGTAAGTTTCAACCGTGTCGCTGTCCTGCATTGAAAGCGGCTCTGTTACCGAACCCGCATCGTCAAGCCATGTGACATCGCTCACGCCTTTGACGGATTCAATCTGCGATTTATAGTCAAGTGCCTCGGCAATTGAAACATCCTTAACCATAACTCTTGCGTTCGGTATTCCGCCGTCAAACTCCTTATCCATAACATCAAGAGCCGTTGTTGAAGCGCTGTCTTCGGGAAGATAATCGTTCATATCGTAATTTACCGAAATCATTTGACTTGTTATAAGACAGATTACAAATAAAACAGCATAGATTGTAAGGATAAGTTTCGGATGGTTTACAACTTTTTCGTAAAATTTTCTCATTGTCATTCCTCCTCACGAATTCCGTACAGGGTATATCTGTCGGTTTTGGTTTTGATTGACAGAGCAATTTTTTCATTATCCGCTTTACCCTTTGCGTGATAATTTACTGTTTTGTACTTTGTCTTGATTACTCCGTCTATTTCGAGCAGTCCGTCATAGGTTTCAAACCCAGTGAATTTGTTTTCTTCATTCATCACAAAGAAAGTTCCGCTGACACCTTTTCCGTTTTTCAACAGAAAAATTTTACCGCCTTTTGTACCGATAGAGGTTACAAGCCTAACATCATATTTGGCGTCCATATCATCACCTCGTATGTCATTCTATCAGCACAAAGCGGTAAATAACACCGTCAACTCTGTGCATTTGTTCGATGTCGAACACTTGGCTGAATTTGTACAATAAATTACGGAGTTTTTCCCTTGCAAACTTTTCAGACAAGTGTATAATCTAAGTGCAGATGACAGATTGCGTTCTTCACAAACTTTAATCTGTCTAAAAATAAAATGAGGTGATAATATGACAAATGAAGAGGTATCTTTGAGAGCCAAAAAGCACATTTGCTCCAATCTCAAGGAACTTATGCAACACAAATCTTTTTCAAAAATTACCGTCAGCGAATTGACAAAGAAATGCAACATAAACCGAAACACATTCTATTACCACTTTGAAGATATTTATGCCGCCCTCAAGTGGATGTTTGAGCAGGAGGCAATTGAAATAGTCAAGCAATATGACCTTTTGCTTGACTACGAAGAAGTTGTTTCGTTTGTTTACGACTACATCACGGGCAACGCTTACATCATCAACTGCGCCTACGATTCACTCGGACGAGATGTTCTCAAAAGATTTTTCTGTCAGGATTTTCTTAACCTGATTAAAAATATCATTATCGAATACGAAAAAAATCTGAACATCACAGTGACCGACGATTTCAGAGATTTTCTTTCAACCTTATATACAGAGGGCTTTGCAGGTATGCTCATTAACCTCGCCCAAAACCCGAAAAGATACACAAAAGACCAACTCGGCAGTTATTTCAAAATACTTATCCGCAATACAATTCCGTCAGTTTTAAAAGGTTTTGAAGAGGAAAACAAAGCAAAGTGATTGGTAAAAAATTAAATTCAAATACCTGTTTTTGTTCACGGACAGTCTTGACAAATGCGAGTATCCGTTGTATAGTTAGTTTACTAAGTAACAAGGAGGATAATTTATGTTACAAGATAAACATGCGGCACGCTATATCAGCAAATTATCCAATAAATTACGCAGAAAAATTGACGCTTTTTCAAGCAGAGAAGATTTCAGCGGTTCACAGGGAAAAGTTTTACATTTTCTTTTGGCGCAATCAAATGATGTTTTTCAAAAAGATATTGAAGAGGAATATAGTTTGCGACCTTCAACGGCAACTGTGCTTTTGAAAAAAATGGAGAAAAACGGTTTAATTCATCGTGAAGTGTCAGAAACCGATGCCCGTTGGAAAAAAATAATCGTAAGTGAAAAGGCTATGCAGTATAAAGATATTGTTATGGCTGACATACTTAATCTGGAAGAAGAACTGACAAAGGGAATTTCAAAAAATGACCTTGAAGTGTTTTTCAGCGTAATGGAAAAAATGCTTGATAATATGTCTTAAAACTGTTATCAAGCTATTTTTTGATACCAATACTTAGTAAACTAATTATTTTACGGAGGTATATTATGAAGAAAAAATCTGTTGATTATTTAAACGGAAAACTGTTTCCGATGATTTTAAAATTCTCTGTACCGGCGGCGATTTCACTTTTGATTACGGCTGTTTACAACATTGTTGACCGAATGTTTGTCGGCAATTTTAACGGAACTTCTGCATTGGCAGGACTATCCGTATGTTTTCCTTTGTCTTATATGATGATGGCTTTTGCTTTGATGTGCAGTTCAGGCGGTTCAACATTTTTCAGCCTCTTTTCAGGTCAGAATGAAAAAGGCAAAATGAATAAATCTTTTGGAAATGCTTTTGTTTTAGTCAGCTTTTTTGAAATATTGCTGACAGTCATATTGCTTATATTCCCCCACCCGATATTAAAAATTTTCGGAGTAACGGAAACTTCCTATGTCTATGCACTTGAGTATTATCGAATTGTTGCGTTAGGCTGTCTTTTTCAAGGCTTTTCACAATTATTTTGCGATTTTGTTCGTGTTTCGGGCAAACCGATTTTAGGAATGTGCGTAACCGGAATCGGTGCAGTCACAAATATTATTTTAGATGCTTTATTCATAATTGTTTTTGATTTGGGAGTTGTCGGTGCCGCTTGGGCTACCGTAATCGGACAGATTTTTTCCGCATTGTTCGGTGCATATCTTGTGTTCGGCAAAAAAACTCAGGTTGAAATTTCAAAAGGAATATTTCGCTTGGAAAGAAAATTATGTCTGCAAATCATCTCATGCGGTCTTTCTTTTTGGGTTGCACAAATGGCAATGGGATTCATCAGCCTTGTATATAACAGTCAGTTGGGAAAATACGGCGGTGACATTGCAATAAGCGTTTATGCTGTTGTTTCAAGCATTATGACCTTTGTTATTATGCCTGCAAGCGGAATCAGTCAAGGTATCCAACCTATTGTCGGCAATAACTACGGCTCTGGAAATTACAAACGAGTAATGCAAACGCTTGCCAAAGCCACAATTTTTTCTGTTTCGGTTACCTGCTTTATCTGGTTGATTGTACTGATTTTTCCAAAACAGATTCTTGCTGCATTTGGCGGAACTGAAGAAATGTTCAATATAGGTATTACAGGTTTACGAATTAACTTCTGCATTACACCTGTTTTGGGTTTTGTAATGTTAGCAACTACTTTCTTTCAAGCCATTAACCGACCAGTTCCCTCTATATTGATAACCGTATTAAGACAGGTTGTGTTTTTAGTGCCGTTTATATTTATCTTTCCAATCTTTTTTGGAATAAACGGCATATTTTTTGCCCAACCGATTAGCGATTTGATTGCAACAATGTTGTCACTATGCCTTGTTATAAAAGAACGAAAGCGAATGTCGTCATCTCATAATCAAAACTTTAGCTAACATTTTGCAGATACTCCTGCCATATGGTTTGTGGGGTATCTGTTATTTTTTATAAAACAAAAAGCATATCACCGATAACACCGATGATATGCTTTAAGATTATACTAAACTTTTATTATCAAATTAAAGTGAAATAACGCCGAACTGTGCGAGGGTGTAGGAAACCAAAATGAATACAAGGCAGAGCGGAGCGATGTATTTAATCATAACATCAAACAAGGCTCTTCTGCTGAAACGCTCGCCGTTCTTTGTGATTTCGTCTGTAATGGTCTTTGGTTTGATAACCCAGCCGATAAGAATACAGGTACAAAGTGCGACAATCGGCATAATAATGCTGTTGCTCAAGAAGTCGAAGAATGAAAGGAAGTCCATTCCGAGAATCTTAATGTTTGACCACACACCGTTGCCGAGTGATGACGGAATACCCATAAGCAGGCAGATACCGATAACGATAAGGCAGGACTTGATTCTTGTAAGCTTGAACTTGTCCATAAGTGAAGAAACGATTGCTTCCATTACGGAGATTGAGCTTGTGATAGCCGCAAAGAATACAAGGATAAAGAACAAAAGTCCGATAATTCCGCCGGCAGGCATTTCGTTGAACACCTTTGGAAGTGTGATGAACATAAGTCCGGGGCCGCTTGCGCCAAGACCCTCTTCACCGCTGAACACATAAACGGCAGGAACTACCATAAGACCTGCAAGGAGTGCAACGGCTGTATCGAAAATTTCAATCTGATTGACTGACTTTGTGAGGTTTACCTCATCTTTTGTGTATGAACCGTAGGTTACCATAATGCCCATTGCAATACTCATTGAGAAGAACAGCTGACCGAGTGCCGCAGCAAATGTCCAAATTGACAGCTTGCTGAAATCGGGAATCAGGTAGTAAGCAACACCCTCCATCGCATTCGGAAGTGTGAGTGTGTAGATTGAAATTCCGATTGTCAGCACAAGCAGTACAGGCATCAAAAATTTGCTCAGTCGCTCAATGCCCTTGTTTACACCGAGCATAATTACGATTGCACTCAGCAACATAAATATGAGGAAGAACACAATCGGTGATGACGGGTCGGAAATAAAGTCTGTAAAAAAGCTGTCCTGTGCCGCAGGAGCGACAAGTCCCTGAGCGTAAACGCACATATACTTTGTAACCCAACCGCCGATAACGCAGTAGTAAGGAATGATGATTACAGGAACAAGCGTTGCAAGGTAGCCTAAAAATGAAAACTTACTGCAAAGCTTTTTGTAGGCGAGAATCGGGCTTAACTTTGTTTTTCTGCCGATTGCAATTTCCGCTGTCAAAAGTGAAAAGGCGAATGTAAGCGCCAGGATT
>CACXYD010000022.1 GCA_902771755.1 uncultured Ruminococcus sp.
TTATTTTTTGCAAAATCTTTTTGCCCTCGGACTGTAAAACTTCATTGATTTGCGCCGAGTTTGGCGTGTTGCTCCTTATGCGTTCTTCCGAAAGCTCAATGATATTGAATTTGCAAAAGGCAGTCAAGCGTTTTGCATACTCTGCAATTGCATCGGTAAAATATTTTTCCTTAATTTTGCCGATACAGATTATGTTAATCTTAATCATATTTTTCTCGCTTATTTAAAGTTAAAAGATGATAGTTTTGGTTGTGCTGACACTCGGTGCAACATCAAGCGAATAGTCGCTTTTGTACTTCATTCCGTTTGATGTGAGCAGGTCAACAGAGGTTGACATTGCAAGCGGAACTGTATTATTTTCTTCACTCAAGTGACCGAGCATAAGTCTTAAAGTTCCCTTTTCAACAAGGTTCACAAGTTCCTTTGCACAAGCCTCATTTGAAAGGTGTCCTCTGTTTGAAAGAATTCTCTGCTTTAGCGGATAAGGATAAATTCCGTTTTTTAGCATATTGATATCATGGTTTGATTCAAGCACAACAAAGTCACTCTGCTCTGCGGCAGTTCTGACATCGGGCAACATAACGCCCATATCGGTTGCAATAAGTGCGGATTTTCCGTCAGGAGCGGTAACACGGTAGCAACAGCTTTCTGCCGCATCATGCGGAGTGTCAATTCGCTGAACACGCATATTGCCGATTGCAACCTCGTCCGTTATGACATCTGCATCGGTGTTTGGTTCTATCTTATTGCCTGCTCTCAACGCATTGAGTGTGCCAAGACTTGAATACACCTTAAAGCCGTAACGCTTTGCAAGCACACGCAACGCACTGCAATGGTCTGTGTGTTCGTGAGTTATAAAAACTGCTCCGATACTGTTCATATCAAGTCCGTTCGCAAGCATTGCGTTTTCAATCTGCTTGCATGAACGGCCTGCGTCAATCAGAACACCTTCGGTTGCCGAACCTATGTAGTAGCTGTTACCCTTACTTCCGCTGAACAGCGGTACTGCTCTTGCCAAAACAATCAATCCTTATCTTTAGTCTGCCAAATATGATAACACAAATTTTGAAATTTGTAAATTTCATTGCACATAAAAAGCCGTTCTCACAAAGAAAACGGCTTTGCTTTTTAATTAAGTTTTAATCAGGCACCGAGTTCCTGCTCGTTATCACCTGTAAAATACACCTTTTTGATGTCTGCACCGAGCGCTCTGAACTTTTCAACAACATCTTCATATCCACGCTCAATGAACTGAATGTTGGAAATCTCTGTTGTGCCGTTGATTTCAAGAGCGGCAATAATCATAGCCGCACCTGCACGAAGGTCGGTAGCCTTTACAGGAGCCGCTGTGAGCGGAACACCGCCCTCAATAATTGCAAGTCTGCCTTCAACAGAAATCTGCGCACCCATTCTAACAAGCTCGCTGACATACTGATAACGGTTATCCCAAACATTCTCGTTGATAATGCTTGTTCCGGGAACACTCATAAGCAATGCGGCAAACTGCGGCTGACAGTCTGTCGGGAAACCCGGATGCGGCATTGTCTTAATGTTGCAACGCTTGAGCGGAGCAGATGATGCATCAACCTTGAGAGCCTCATCATACTCTGTAATCTTAACACCCATCTCACGCAGTTTTGCGCTGATTGATTCAAGATGCTTTGGTGTAATATTCTTTACTGTAATACAACCTCTTGTTGCGGCAGCGGCACACATATATGTTCCTGCCTCAATTTGGTCAGGAATAATCGAATAAGTAATGCCGTGAAGGTACTCAACACCACGGATTTTGATAACATCCGTACCTGCACCTCTGACATCCGCACCCATTGAGTTAAGGAAGTTTGCAAGGTCAACGATGTGCGGCTCTCTTGCGGCATTTTCGATAATAGTCTGTCCCTTAGCCTTTGATGCGGCAAGCATAATGTTCATTGTTGCACCGACTGATACAACATCAAGGTACACATGTGTACCCACAAGGTTGTCACATTCTGCCTCAATAATCGCACCGTCAACAAGCTGAGTTGTTGCACCCAAAGCCTCAAAGCCCTTGAGATGCTGGTCGATTGGACGCACACCAAAGTTACAGCCACCCGGAAGAGCAACCTTAGCCTTGCCGTACTTGCCCAAAAGTGCGCCGAGAAGATAATATGACGCTCTCATACCTCTTACAAGGTCGGTCACAGCATTGCATGTGCGGATTTTTGTAGGATCAATATACAAAGACGAACGGTTGATTCGTCTTACATTAGCACCCATCTGCTGAAGAATTCTGCTGATGAGTGATACATCGCTGATGTTAGGAATATTTTCAATCTGGCATGGTTCATCACAAAGAATAACTGCCGGAATAATTGCAACGGCTGCATTTTTAGCACCGCTGATTGTCACTTCACCCGATAATGGCTTTCCGCCGGTAACTACGAACTTCTCCAATTGTTACACCCCAATTAATGTGTAGAAGATATTTTTAAACAAATATCTGAAAATGTATATCTATATGTATAAGTAAAAATCAAAAATAATACGAATCTAAAATTCGGAATGAGAACTAATTTGTTACATTTTATTAAAAACGAACCCACTCGGTTACGCAGATGTAACTTAACAATTCTCCTACAGAAAATGATACTACAAAATTGTAGTAAAGTCAACGGAATAATAAAACTGTAATCTATTTTTGGGCAAGTTGTACTCAAATTATTAATTTGTTGCTCTTTTTGTTTTTAATATAACCAACCAAGCTTTTTTAAGCCGTTTTTTCTTAAAAAGAAGTAATAAATCAAAGGATTTTTTTGTAGAATTATTACAAATTGAAAGAACTGTTATTTTCGTGTTATTACCAAGCATTTCGGTATTTTGAAATTCACGATAGAAAGAGAAAATTATTTTTCCGTTATTCCCATGATAATTTTACACCTTCAATCCTTCCTTTTCAATTTAAAAATTAACTTCCTATACTATATTATATATACTTCCCGAACGGACACAATAAACAAGCAAAACTTTAGGGCAAAAAAATTTGAAAAATATTACACTTTTTCTCCTGTGTCTATTGACTTTTTGAAATGGGAATGCTATATTATAATCAACATATGAACATATCTTCATGTGTTCAAACATAATAATTGATTAGGCTGAAAAATAAAGGAGAACGGCTATGGAAAACGAAGAAAAAGTAACCACTCCCGAAATGCCGGACATAGATGTGCTGTTTGAACTTGCAGATCTTTTTAAGGTTTTCGGTGATTCAACCCGACTTCGCATTATGTACACCATTTCAGAAAATGAAATGTCGGTACTTAACATTGCAGAGGCTCTCAACATGGAGCAAAGCACAATTTCCCACCAACTGCGTGTGTTAAGGCAGAACAAGCTTGTGCGTGTTCGCCGTGAAGGAAAGCAGATTTATTACAGTCTTGACGATGACCATGTGAAACGAATCATCGAAATGGGACTTGACCATGTTCTTGAATAAGGAGGTATATTTATGAGGTACAAATATCAACTTGACAATCTCAATTGCGCTCATTGTGCAGGCAAGATTGAGGCTAAAATTGCAGAAACAGAAGGCTTTGAAGATGTAAGTTTCAATTTTGCGACAAAACTTCTCAACTTCAAGAGCGACAAACAGAATCCCCTTGCGGAAATTCAGTCAATCTGTGACAGCATTGAGGACGGAGTGACAGTTGTTGACAAAACTCCGAAAGCAAATCTCAAAAAATACACCTACACTTTAGACAATCTCAACTGCGCTCATTGTGCAGGCAAGATTGAGGCTAAGATTGCCGAAACAGAAGGTTTTGAAGATGTAAGTTTCAATTTTGCGACAAAACTTCTCAACTTCAAGAGCGCTAAAACAAATCCCGTTTCCGAAATTCAGTCAATCTGCGACAGCATTGAGGACGGTGTAACCGTTGTTGACAAAACTCCGAAGAATGATGTCACAACAAAAGCAGAACCCGAAACTAAGAAAAAGAAAATCAACCGTGACACAATCTTCCTTGCAATTTCAATTGTACTTGCGGTAGTGTCCGAAATTCTCCACCTTACACTTGACGGTGTTCCTGCCGTTCATTATGTTGTACTCGGAGCGTGTCTTGTTGCAACAATCCTCTCGGGCTACAAAGTATTCATCAAAGGTGCAAAAAACATTCTCAAGCTGAGAATTGATGAAACAACGCTTATGGCTGTTGCGGTAATTGCGGCATTCTGTCTTGGCGATTTTGTTGAGGCGGCAATGGTAACAATCCTCTTTTCTATCGGTGAAATTTTTGAGGACAGAGCAGTTGACGCATCCCGCCGTGATATTGAAAAGCTTGCAAACATTCGTCCCGATACAGCAACAATTATTGTTGACGGTGCAGAACAGGTTGTTCCCGCCGAAAGCGTTGAAATCGGAAGTATCGTTGAAGTTAAGCCATACGAAAGAGTTCCGCTTGACGGTGTTATTATTAAAGGTAAAACAACTCTCGACACATCGGCTCTTACAGGCGAAAGCCTTCCTGTTGACGCCGGCGAGGGTAGCGAGGTACTCAGCGGTGCAATCAACGGCAGTAACCTCATCACTATCAAAACCACAAAACATTTCGGTGACAGTACCGCAACAAGAATTCTTCAGCTTGTTGAAGATGCCGCCGCTCAAAAGGGCAACAGCGAAAAACTTATTTCAAGATTTGCCGCTGTTTACACACCGGTTGTTGTACTCATTGCAGTTGCAATCGCAGTAATTCCTCCGCTTTGCGGACTCGGCGCATTCAGCGAATGGCTCTATCGTGCGCTTGTTTGTCTTGTAGCATCATGTCCGTGTGCTATTGTTATTTCCGTACCTCTCTCCTACTATTCGGGTATCGGCGCAGCATCCGAAGTCGGTGTACTCATCAAGGGCGGAAAATATATTGAGGCTCTTGCAAAAGCAGACACATTCGTATTCGATAAAACAGGCACGCTCACAAGCGGCAAGCTCAGCGTAAACAAGGTTAATACGGTCGGTTCATACAGTGCTGACGAAGTTCTTGCTCTTGCCGCTGCAAGCGAAAAATATTCCGCTCATCCGATTGCCTCCGCAATCAGAGAAAAGGCAAACGGTCTTGAACTTCCCGAGCTTTCAGACTACAGCGAAAGTGCCGGTCACGGAACAAGCGCAGTTTATAACGGCAAAACTATTCAGTGCGGCGGTTCAAAGATTCTTTCGGACGAACAGAAGAAGATTGCAAACAAAGACGATTCTGTTTTCGTAATTTATGACGGTCAGCTTATCGGTTCGCTCAATGTCAGCGACACAGTAAGACCTGAGGCAAAAGAGGTTATCTCACAGCTTAAAGGGCTCGGTGTCAAGAACACGGTAATGCTCACAGGCGACAGACAACAGCCTGCCGAAAATGTTAAAAACGAACTCGGACTTTCCGAATGTCACGCAGAACTTCTCCCTGCTCAAAAGCTTGAACTTTTCAAGGGCTTGAAATCAAAATCCAAGGGTGCTTGCTTTGTAGGCGACGGCATCAATGATGCCCCTGTTCTTTCGGCAAGCGACTGCGGTATCGCAATGGGATTTGGCAGTGAAGCCGCTATTGAAGCGTCAGACGCAGTTCTCGCATCAGGCACACTCAAACAGCTTCCAAAGGCAATTAAAATTGCAAGAAGTGTTATCAACACTGTCAAGGGCAACATCATCTTTGCCCTCTCAATCAAGGCTCTTGTAATCATCCTCGCCGCATTCGGTCTTGCACAAATTTGGATGTCCGTTATCGCCGACACAGGCGTCAGCGTAGTCTGCGTACTCATTGCCGCAAGACTCCTCAAAAAGAAATATTGATTTTTTTGCAAATCATATCATTTATTATGATAAAGCACCGTGAGCTTTCACAAGTTTCACGGTGCTTTCATTTGCCAAAATTTTTCTAAACATAATCTTATATTATAGTATTTTAAAATCATTGACTTTTATAATTATATAAATTATAATGTTTTTGTCAGCGCTTGTAACTGATAAATAAACTTCGGAGAGATTAATTTGAAAAAGATATTTTTATTATTAGTAACCACTTTATTTTTACTTTCATTATATGGATGTAACACTTCTTCATCAAGCAATAATTCCACTGAACAAACAACCGTAACGGATACCGATGATTTATCTCTTGATACAGATACAGATTCTGAAACAGAATTTAATTACGATTTGGAGATTTACAACAACGATAAAAAAATAGATACCTTAAATCTTTTCGATGCATTTATGCCAACTGAGGATGGACTCATATATTCAAAAATCAACGAAACTTCTCCGAATGAAATAGAATACTACAGATACTATTTAGACAAAAAGAGCAGTATAAAACTCGGCTCAATAAAAGACTGGACAATGCAAATTAACGATAAAGCGTATGTAAATAATCACTTATGTTTTATGGCAAGCACGGGTGACATTACAGATGAAGAAAACAGAACCCTTGAATTTATTGATATAGACCTTAATAAAAACAAAATGACTACTGTCTTTTCTGACAAAGGCGGTTTTCCCTATGATACCGTTACAGGTGCAGACAATCTTGTCATAATTACAAAAGTATTAAACAACGGTACTTCTTTGGAACTGTATGACACCGAAACGCAAAAGTTCAAACAACTGAAATATTTAGAGTTTGATGATAAGAACTGTGTAGGAAAAACTATAAGAAAAGTTTCAATTGACGACAAAACAAAAACAATCTGCCTCTTGGTTTTGGACTGTGTTTCGGAAACAGATGTTTCTTTAAGAATAGAAACCTATGACTATGATATGAATTTTCTTAAAAGCTACGATATCTCCAATATTTCGGATGATTCTAACGAATTGATTCAAGGAGTGCAGTTTTTTGATTTCAGAAACAACTACCTTATCTATCAAAATTTTAGTATGACAAGATGTATAGGTTATATAGGGAACAAAAAATTGCAAAAATCCGATATGATTGACAACATTGACGACACCTACTCTATGGCTCAAACTCCACAAAAAGGATATAATACAGTTTTATCATTTAAAGATGTTGATTTAGAACGCAATATATACTTATTTAATACCATTGACAAAACAATGAAAAAAACAAAATTCAAACCTGAAGAAGAAAACTACTATATCGGCTCAATGTTAAGAACTGGAAAAGATAATTTGATGATAATAACAACTCCTGATAATACAGACGGGAAAAGTAATCTTAATCCAAAACTATACTTTACAAAATTAAGCGACTTAAATTTTCAGTAAACAGGCGGTAAAAATCAATTAAAATCCATTTTGCAAATTATCTGTCAAAATCCTGCAAAAAATTTAATTTATGGGCAATACTGCTCTTTACTTTTTAAGGTATTTATTGTATAATTAGCGGTAAAGCAAAAAGGTACATAAAACACCTTTTGCTCACAATAAAAAGGATAGGAGGGACAAAACATAATGATCAGCGGTGCTGAAATTATGGTAAAATGTTTGGAAGCCGAGGGCGTTGACATAGTCTTTGGTTACCCCGGTGCGGCTATCTGCCCATTTTACGATAAAGTTTACGACTCGAGCATTACCCACATTCTTGTTCGTCAGGAACAGAACGCTGCTCATGCGGCAAGCGGCTATGCAAGATGCAGTAATCGTCCCGGTGTTTGCGTGGCAACTTCCGGTCCCGGTGCAACCAACCTCATCACAGGCATTGCAACCGCCTATACGGACTCTATTCCGATTGTTGCCATTACAGGTCAGGTTCGTTCCGACCTTCTCGGCAGAGATGTCTTTCAAGAGGCTGACATCACGGGAGCTTGTGAACCGTTTGTAAAGCACAGCTACCTTGTCAGCAAGACAGAGGATCTTCCGAGAGTTTTTAAAGAGGCTTTCCACATTGCCTCAACAGGCAGGCCCGGTCCTGTACTTATCGACATTCCCGTTGATATTCAGGAAAACGAGATTGAAAGTTTTGAATACCCCGAAAGCGTTAACATTATCGGTTACAAGCCGAACACAAAGGGACACGCAATTCAGGTTAAAAAAGCTATTGAGGCTATCAACACAAGCAAGCGTCCTGTCATCGTATCAGGTGGCGGTGTGCTGAGTTCGGGTATCAAACTTAAACTTCAGAAATTTGCAGAAACTACGGGTATTCCCGTTATTTCAACTATGATGGGCATTGGTGTTATGCCCAGCGAGCATGAGCTTTATCTCGGAATGCTCGGTACTCACGGCAAGGCTGTTGCCAACCGTGCTCTCCACGAGGCTGACCTCGTCATTGTATGCGGTGCAAGACTCGGTGACAGAGCTGTTGCGGCTCCCGACCAGATGAGTGCAAACACAAAGGTAATTCACATTGACATTGATCCTGCTGAAATCGGTAAGAATGTTAAAACAGAAATTCCGATTGTAGGTGATATGAAAAATGTCATCAATATGTTGCTTGACAACATCGGCGACTACAAGGTTACAACAATGTGGAGCGAAACCGTAAAGACCTGGAAAAAGGATCTTTACCGTGAGCCTCCCGTATTTGACGGCTTTGTTGAACCGAGAACACTTGTCGGCCACCTCAGCGCAATGTTCCGCTCAAAGGCAATTCTTGTTGCCGATGTAGGACAGAATCAGATTTGGTGTGCAAACAACTTCCGTATTCGTGAGGGCAGATTTCTCACAACAGGCGGTATGGGTACAATGGGTTACTCAATCCCCGCCGCAATCGGTGCAAAGTTTGCAAGACCTGACCGTGATGTTATTGTAATCTGCGGTGACGGCAGTTTCCAGATGGGGCTTAACGAGCTTGCAACTATTGCAGGCAATCAGCTCGGAATTAAAATCATCATTATGAAAAACGCACGACTCGGAATGGTTCGTGAACTTCAGGACAAACACTACGGCGGCAGACACTCCGCAACAATTCTCAACGGTGATCCCGACTTTTTGAAGATTGCCGATGCTTACGGCATTGACCACGCAGAGGCTCATTCAAATGAAGAAGCAGAAGACATCATCAAGGGTATTGTTGGTTCGGAAAAACCGTTCATTCTTGTTTGCGATGTTCACCCAGACACTCCGTCAATTTAATGAGGTGATAAAATGCAGTATACATTATCAATACTTGTTGAAAATCAGGCGGGCGTTCTTTCAAAGATTTCGGGACTTTTCTCTCGCAGAGGTTTTAACATCGACTCACTTGCAGTAGGTGTTACTCAGGACCCGTCAGTTTCCCGAATCACAATCGTTGCAAACGGTGACGAGTACATTGTTGAACAGCTTGAAAAACAGCTTAACAAACTTATTCCCGTCATCAAGGTAAAAAGGCTTAACGAGGGCGAATTTATCAGCCGTGAGCTTGTTTTAATCAAGGTTCACTGCGCCGCCTCAAAAAGAGCCGAAATTATCAAAACGGTTGAAATTATGCAGGCGAAAATCGTTGATGTATCCCCTTCGTCAGTTACCGTTGAGTACTGCGAATGTGCAAGCCGCATCAACACGCTTGTTGACTTACTCAAGCCTTATGGTATCCGTGAGATTGTAAGAACAGGTACTGTTGCCATTGACAGAGGCACAGCTTCGGTTTCCGTTTAATCTTACAGTTAGCATATATTCTAATTTATATGCCGCGTTTGCGGTAAGGAGGACTTTAATATGAAAGACTACACAAAGAACATGACAGCACCAATCTACTATCAGTCAGATTGCAACCTTGACCTTCTCAAGGGTAAGAAAATCGCTATTATCGGCTACGGCAGCCAGGGTCATGCACACGCTCTCAACCTCAAGGATTCAGGTTGCGATGTAATCATCGGTCTTTATGAAGGCAGCAAGAGCTGGGCAAAGGCTGAAGCACAGGGCTTTAAGGTATATACATCAGCAGAGGCTGCAAAGCAGGCTGACATCATCATGATTCTTATCAACGATGAAAAGCAGGCAGCTCTTTACAAGAACGACATCGAGCCAAACCTCGAGGCAGGCAACATGCTTATGTTCGCTCACGGCTTTAACATTCACTTCGGTTGCATCAAGCCTCCAAAGGATGTTGATGTTACAATGGTAGCTCCTAAGGGACCTGGTCACACAGTTCGTTCTGAGTATCAGGTTGGTAAGGGTGTACCTTGCCTCGTTGCTGTTGAGCAGGATGCTACAGGTCAGGCTAAGGATCTCGCACTTGCATATGCACTCGGTATCGGCGGTGCAAGAGCAGGCGTTCTTGAAACAACATTCAGAACAGAAACAGAAACAGACCTCTTTGGTGAGCAGGCTGTTCTTTGCGGCGGTGTTTGCGCACTTATGCAGGCTGGTTTTGAAACACTTTGCGATGCAGGTTATGACCCAAGAAACGCTTACTTTGAGTGTATCCATGAGATGAAGCTCATCGTTGACCTTATCTATCAGTCAGGTTTTGCAGGCATGAGATATTCAATCTCTAACACAGCTGAGTACGGCGACTACATCACAGGTCCAAAGATCATCACAGATGAAACTAAGAAGGCTATGAGAAAGGTTCTTTCTGACATTCAGGACGGTACATTTGCTAAGGACTTCCTCCTCGACATGAGCGATGCAGGTGCACAGGTTCACTTCAAGGCTATGAGAAAGCTCGCTGCTGAGGCTCCTGCTGAAGTATTCGGTAAGGAAGTTAGAAAGCTCTACAGCTGGTCTGACGAAGATAAGCTCATCAACAACTAATTTTTTTAGTTCGTGAAGTTAGTTTGATATATTCAAACTTTTGTCACCCGAGCGTTACATAGTACAAATTTAACGGTTCAGTCAATTTGGCTGAACCGTTTTTTGTAGGGGCGGTCATCGGCCGCCCGCCTTGATGAAATTTTATGTTTAATAAAATTTTTTGATGTAATGAAACCTATGTATAGTCTGTAGCGGCGTTCAGTGAACGCCAATCGTTTCGAGGGCAACCTCGAAACGAATAAGCAAATGTACAATTTTTTAAACATTTTAAACAGAAGTGTTAATAAAAAAATTTGTGAGGTTGTCCGACCGATTTTACAATCGGTTCGATTGGCGAACACGGTTCGCCGCTACAGTAGAACAATCACAATGCAACATTTATAAAATATATTTTAACATATAATTGGTACCTTTACTTGCAGGCAGATAATGAACTCCCGACTAAAATATAGCACAATGCGTTGCTTGTCTTTTGGATAATACCCGACTCTACCAATTTATTTTACTTATTCCTACAAAACATCCGCCCAAAAATTTTCAATTTTCCACTTTCCATTTTCAATTTTCAAAAAAATCAGGGTTCAGCTTTTTACGGCTGAACCCTTTTGTAGTTTAAACATATTAATTTTTACAATCAATATTTATCATATGAAAATGCGTTATATGAATCAAGAAGGTGCTGTTTCTTCTGTGTGTCACTATAATTATTCCAAAGTTTTGGATAGCCGTCAACAGAACAGTAAACAAACTGACTGTACATATGTGCATTTACACAATTTCCGAGTACACTCATATTTGTGGCATTGTATGCCTGTTTTGTTGTTCTTCCGGTATTATTGTAATAATAGTATTCCAATCCCCAATTTTCAAGAGCCAAATTAGCAGAAGAATATGCACGAACATCTAAAACTGTGCCGTCATAATTCAATGTATAGTTTTGACGGTCAAGATAACGGTCAACATTTGCTGTTGAAAATTCAACGGCATTAATTACATATTTCTTAGCAGATTTATCATAGAAATAAGTCAGTTGATTCGGGATATAAGTTCTATAATCATCAAATCCAACCAATGAAAGCTTTCCGTTCTTGAAAGTATATACTTTTGCATTCAAATAGTATTCCTTATCCCCAGCTTCCTGTGCGATAAGCTCAGGAACACCGTCAAAATCGAGATCGGCAAACTGCACACCCGCCAAAGCAACATCTCCTACCTTGAGTTCAGGTAACCACTCCGATTCATGCTTAAGCAAATAATCTATGTATGCATCTCTCGTTTTATCTGTTGTCTTATACTTAAATGTCACACCTGACGGATTATAGGTACTTGTAAATTTCTTACCGTCTTTAGAAACACATCTTACGGTATAAGTGTATGTCTGTCCTGCTTTTACATTTTTATGAGTGTAATAATCATTTGTTGTATCAGCAAGTTTTTTCCAAGAACCGTTTTCTTTTACATAAATACGGTACTTTGAATTATCTTCGCAAACATCTGTCCATGAAACTGTAATTTCGCCATGCATTGAGTCAACACGAACAATCTGCGGACATTCATTGTCTAAATTTGCCTTAGAACCCTTTGTGTCATAGCTACTTTGGAATTTTTTACCGTCACTTGAAATGCAACGAACAGTATAAATATACTGACCGTTTACGGAATCATCTTTTATGCTTAGTTCTCTTGATACAAGGTCCATATCAAGATAACTGTTACTTGTTGTGTCAGCAAGTTTGTTCCAACCCTCACCATCTTTGTAGTACACACGATACTTTTCAGCGCCTGCAACCTTGTTCCATGTCAGCTTTACTCCGTCATATGTGACCTCAAGTTTTGAAATTTTAGGTGTGGCAACATACTTCACCGACTTGCCTGTCGGGTTATAACCGCTTGTAAATTTCTTTGCGTCGGATGTAATGCATCTAACCGTATAGGTGTAATTTCTGCCGGACGAAACATCCTTATCGGTATATGAGGTTGAAGTTGTATCAACCATTTTTGTCCAGCCTTTACTGCCCTTGTAGTAAACTCTGTATTTAGTCGCACCGCTTACTTTGCCCCAAGAGATTTTCACACCGCCGTTTACGCTTTCAAGCTTTGAAATTTCGGGGGCGGCAATATATTTTACAGTTGTCCCCTTTGAATCATAACCGCTTGTAAAGCTCTTTCCGTCAGCAGAAATACATCTTACAGTATAGGTGTAATTCCTGCCCGATGAAACATCCTTGTCGATATATGATGTTGAAGTTGTATCGACCATTCGTGTCCAACCTTTACGGCCCTTGTAGTAAACTCTGTATTTAGCCGCACCGTTCACTTTGTTCCATGTAAGCTTTACACCGCCGTAAACGCTTTCGGCTTTTGAAATTTTCGGAGTTGCCAAGCTTGCCCTTGCAACCTGTGCATACTGCACGGGTGTGTTAAGCGGTTCAACCGCATTTGCAGAAACTGCCGAAACCGCAACCGCAGACATCGACATTACCGCCGCCATGGCTATAGGTAAAAACTTTTTCATATCTATCCCTCACTTTGTGAAATATTAAAAATACACTTTATGCCATTTGTAGTCAGTGCTAATAAAATATCCATTCATATAATAAGCAGCAAAATTTTCAACTGTGTCCACCTTATTTTCAACCTTTAATAGTGGACCAAATTTGCTACCGTCAAATTTTCTTATCCCCATCGCATTTCCTATCCAAAATATTTGACTTCGGTTACACGGATCGTATCCAAGTCCTGCACCTTTACCTTTAAAGGCAGATACACCATTGCTTATAACCTCAATCTTACCTGTTTGTAAAGTTATTTTGTACAGATTAAAATCACTAGTATCCCAACTTTGCATATATGCGTATTTTCCGTCATAAGTAATTAAACCTTGATTAAGATTGTATTGACGATTTATCTTTGCTGATTTAGAAACCGTACCATATTTATCTATAGTATAAATATACCAATCTTTATTATAATGAATACCTGAGGAACTTTCAAAACAAATTTTATTTTCCTGCGCATTGTCAGACATTCTAATTAATTTACAATCCTGAAGCAATGGAACAAAATTATAATTTTGGGTATTATATTCATATATATCATAAGTATCGTCAGAACTGCATATTTCAATATAAATTCTTTCTCCTAATGATACAACATCGTGAACATCTACGCCAAACATAACAGTTACTTTATTATTCACATAATCATATTCGCACAAATGGGAATCGCCGTTCACAAAGTAAAGGAAATTATTTTGTACGGTTATTAATTTAATTGTCCCTTTGAATGAAAACAATCTCTTAGTCTTATTGTCTTTATATAGATAAACATCATTATTTGAAGCATTTGCTACTGTATATATAACATCCTTACCGTTTGTCATTAAGTGTTTTGTATTTGTAGCACTAAATAAAGTTTTTGGCGTACTTGTTGGACTACTCTTAGAATACATCTTTTTACCGTCAGAATAAAAATATGTACCATTAACATACACAACTTTATAGTCTTTGATTGCCTCTTGACAATTAGCCTTAAATTCTCCTGATAATCTATTACTCATGCTATCTGTGGAATACTTTTCATAAGAAAAAGTAGAATATACAGAATCAAGTTTGGAAATAACTGTACTTTTTGAATCAGAAGTATTTATGATTTTATTGTCAAAGTTGCACTTCAGTCTTATAAGATTCGCAAAATATTCATTAAATTTAGATGTATATGTACTTTTACTTACTTCTTTTATTGTATTACTATTAAAATCAAAAATCTTATATGTAGTTTCTCCATTCTTCTCGATACGCTCATCAAATAGGTTAATATACTTATAGCTATTACCTATTTTAGTAAACAGACACCACTTACCGCCATATGCTATATTGGGACGATAGCGATTATACAGCATAAACTGATACCTGTCATTCTGTTTATTATAATATAATTTTAGATTAGGGATTGTACCGCCTGCATACTCATTATCACTTGAATAAATGCTGTACATTTTATTTTTTGATGTATCAAATTTATAAATGGTT